>JADGAB010000323.1 GCA_015232245.1 Magnetococcales bacterium
AGTCCCAAGGGCCTCATGCCTGGACCCCACCAGGGGGATAATCCCCCTGGACCCCTATCAGTAAAACGACGCCTCCCGAAATGGTTGCGGTTTAGCACCCGTTGGCTGCTGTTGAAAAGGCCTCGCAACCTGAACGACGAACGCAATGAGGCAGTACGACTGAGAGATGCCGTGGGAGTCAACCAATCCTTGGCGACAGCCCGCTACATGAAAGAGGCTCTGGGAAAACAATGCGTCCTGGGGACGGTCTTGGCCATCCGCACCACAATCATACTTTCTTTAATCAAAACAGCCACTCTTCCAATGAAAGCAGTCCGGCCATCCTGGACGAAAATTACCGCGCCAGTCAATGAATCGCAGGTGTCAACGCCCGACAAATCGCGTAAAATGTCTCAAAGAGAAAAATCAAGACTCCAGACATGGGGGGAGCTCGGGAATGACCGACAGAGAAGAGAGTGTGACCAGCCTCGTTCATCGCCTGAAAAGCCAGACCCTGGCTTTACTGCTGCTGTTGGCCGGCATGGGTTGGCTTGTCTCCGGCTGCGGGATGCTGCCCGATCTGACAGACGCCAAATCCAAACTTGTCATGCCCCGTTTAAGCCTGGTGGATGTGCAGCTTCCCAAAAAGGGCAAATTGTCCATCATGGAGCCCCATTTCAAGGTGCGCCTCCGGGTGGAGAATCCCAACGATGTGGAGTTTCCCATCAGTGGCATCGAATGTCGCATTGAACTGCATGGCATGGCTTTCGCAGCCGGAAAATCGACGGATTTCTTCACGGTTCCAGCCAAGGGGAGCAGCGACTTTGAAATGGAATTCTCCACCGAAATCGTGAAAGCCATGAAACAGGCCTCCACTCTGTTGCGCAAGGGGGATGCTCCGGTGGAGTATCGCATCTCGGGGATCATCCACGTGGAGATTCCCTATCTGGGGGCCGTGCCGTTCGACAAGAGCGGCCAGTTGAACAACCCCATCCGTGGGGAGGAGTGAGGGGAAATGAATCCATCATGACTGAGGTGCTGTTGCGCATCGAGAAACTCGTTCCCGGCGGCATGGGACTGGCACGCCTGGACGGACGGGTGGTTTTCGTCCCGGGAACCGCTCCCGGAGACCGGATCCGCGCCCGGATCGAGGCGGAACATCGTCAGCATATGCGGGCCCGCTGTCTGGAGATCCTCGAACCGGGACCGGATACCGTGGATCCGGGCTGTGAACACGACGGGGTGTGCGGCGGATGTCAGATGCGCCGCCTCTCCCCGGCCATGCAGGAGACCATCAAGGAAGGCTTTGTCCGGGAGGGGCTGGAACGAATCGCCCATCTGGATGCCGGGTGCCTGCGGAGGCTGCTTCCCGCCACCACCCGGGACGGCTATCGACGTCGCGCCACTCTGCAAGTCCACTGGAACGGAACCCGGATTCTTCTGGGTTTTTTTGCCCACAACTCCCACGATATCGTGGATCTGACCGGCTGTCCGGTACTGGATCCGCGTCTGGCATCCCTGCTTGCTCCGCTGCGTCGCCACATTGCCACCCTGGAGTGTCGGGATCAACTCTCCGGAATCGAAGTCGTTGCCGGAGATACCACCCTGGGGATGGTTTTTTGTCTGTTGAGACCCGCCTCCCGCGCCGATATGAAACGCATGGGTGCCTTTGCCGCAGAGAGGGAAATCGCTCAACTCTGGGTGCGCATCGGCAAAGCGATGGCACGCCCCCTGACCAACAACGCCCCTCTCTCCTATGGGATCGCCGGTCTGGAGTTGACCTTCGCCCCCGAGGACTTTGTGCAAGGTCACGCCGGTCAGAACCGGGTACTGGTGGAAGAGACCCTGCGTCTGGCAGGCAAACGGCAGATGGTCTGGGATCTGTTCTGCGGCATTGGCAATTTCACCTTGCCCCTGGCGCGGCAGAGCGGGATGGTGATGGGGGTTGATCTGGTTTCCGGAGCGTTGCGCCGGGCGGCAGAGAATGCCCGGCGACAGGGCATGAGACAGATTCAATGGTTGCAGCGGGATCTTTTTCGCCCCGAGGGTCTCCAACAACTTCCCACCAAGGATCCTGTGGACCTGGTGGTGCTGGATCCCCCCCGCAACGGTGCCGAAGCACTGTGTCGTTACCTGGCAACGAACAGTACCGGCCAGGTGGTCTACGTCTCCTGCGACCCGGCCACCTTTGCCCGAGATGCCGCCATTCTGGTTGCAGGCGGCTATGGACTGGAACTGGTGCAACCCGTGGATCTGTTTCCTCAGACCCGGCATGTGGAGATGGTTTCCCTCTTCAAGTGGTCAGGGGAGCAACACGGCGATGGAAAAGATCCAAAAAAATATTCACACATGGGCTCTATTTTTTGATAGAATCATGACGTCTCTCAATCGAATGACAACACACCGGCGCACGCTGGACGCCGCATGTTTGGAGCGTACCTGGCGAGGAACAGACCATGGTTGACCTTCCCGGCAAACGGGCACAACTGGAAAAGCAGGCGCAAAAGGCCAAGGCCAGTGCAGAAGAGAAGAGTCCCTCTCCCGGCGCGACGGCACCGGGAGAGGTCGCGCCGCCGACCCCGGGGCAGGTGAACGCCCTGCACGAGTCACTGCGGGGAGAAGAGGAGATTGTTCTGGCGGGCAAGCTGGAGCAGCTCAGAAAAAAACGCGAGCAGGAACTGCAACGCGGCAAACCCAAGACCATCGAAAAGGTGGACATCACGCAGCTCAAATTCGCCCGGGAGGAGCGCAAATCCGGCTTGCCGGAGCGGATACGCAAGCTGCCCAAGGATCATCCGGTGCGTCAGTTGTACGAAAAGGGGTTCAAACAGAAAGGCATTCAGGTTTCGCGGGGTGCACACGAAACCTATGAAGAGGAAGGGCTGGACATCAAGGAGACGGCCCGGACCGTTCTGAAACCCGTGGGCATCCTGTTGCTGGTCGTCGGTCTGCTGGTCGGGCTCTACCAGGGTGCGCAACGCTACCATGCGGGGACCGAAGATACCCGTCACGAAATCCTGGCACTGCTCAAGGAGAAGAACTACCGTCCCGACCATCCGAAACTGGAAAAGGATTTCAAGGCGCTCTACTCAAGCAACTGGCTGCCGGATTTACAGAGACTGTTGAACATCGTGCAGGGACTCAGCTTCAATTACGACTCCCTGGACGTCAATCCGGAGCCGGGCAGCTACATGGATTACATCAAACGGCACAACAAGCCATTCAACCAGACCGACGCCATGGAGTGGTACGCACGGGAGATCCGCAAGCCGTCCCGCTGACCCCTTCTCGGGATGCTGACGTCTGCCAGGCGCGCACGGGAATTGCTGCGCAATTCCTTTTTGAAAAGCAATTTCCCAGAGGCTTCGCCCCTGGATCCCTACCAAATAAAACAATCCGCCGAAAAAAACGGCATCCGGGCAGTGGCCCGGATGCCGATCACTCATCACACCCTCACACCCTCACACCTTGTTTCCCGCATCCGGCACCGGGCTTCGACTATTCTTTTTTATTGTTAGCGAAAGTTAACATAACTTGCTGATGCAATTTGACTCACAACAGCCCAATCTATAGATATTTATAAACAGCTTTATAAATTGCGCAAGCGGTGATGTGTTTGAATTATTGTCCGCGAGCATCTATTATCT
>JADGAB010000324.1 GCA_015232245.1 Magnetococcales bacterium
ACCGCGCCGCGCCAGCCATACAGCCGGGTGCGCAACCGGTTGCCCAGCAGGGCGTAGGTTCCGATCAGTTGTTCGATCTCCCCCTGGCGCTCCCCGTAGGGAGGGTTGACCGCCACCAGACCCGCCGCGCCCATGGGCCGTTCCAGATGCTCCAGGGAGCGCCGTTCCACGGAGATCCACGGCGACAATCCGGCGCCGGTGACGTTTTCCATGGCGGCGGCGACCGCGGCGGCATCCTGATCGAAACCAAAGATCGCCGGAATCCCTCCGCGACCCGCCCGTTCCCGTTCCCTGGCCTCGGCGCGGATCGGATTCCAGACCGCCGGATCATGCTTAAGCCAGCCCATGAAACCAAAATGGTCCCGCGTCAGCCCCGGGGCCACATCTCCGGCCATGAGGGCCGCCTCGATCAGCAGAGTGCCCGAGCCGCACATGGGATCCAGAAACCGGCCTCCGGCACGGGCCACCGCGGGCCACTCCGCCATGAGGAGAATCGCTGCGGCGAGATTCTCCTTCAACGGAGCGCCGCCGCCGTTCAGCCGGTAGCCCCGACGGTGCAACGCCTCGCCGGAGAGATCGATGCCGATATCCACCACCCCCCGCTGTTCGGTCAGCCGGGCATGGATGCGCAGATCGGGGCGGTCGAAATCGACCCTGGGCCGAATCCCCCCGGAACGGTCACGCAACCGGTCCACCACCGCGTCCTTGACCTTCATGGCTCCGAAGCGGGTATGGCGCACCACCCCGTTGGTGCCGCTGAAATCCACCGCCAGCGTGCCGTCGGCACGGAGATGCTCCTCCCAGGGAAGCTCGTAGACCCCCTGATAAAAGGCGTCGATGTCATCTCCGGGCACCCGCCCCAGGGGCAGCAACAGCCGGCTGGCCACCCGGGAGAACAGGCATACCCGACAGATGCAGGCAAAATCCCCGACAAACGACACCCCGGCAGTCAAGGGCCGCACCTGTCGGGCGCCGGACTGACGCAACTCGTCGGCCAGCAACGGCTCCATGCCCCGTGGCGACGAGGCGAACAACGACACCATTTCTGTGCTCAAAACCGTAGACTCCGGATCATTCCATGCCCAGAGCGCGCTTGTAAAGATCGGTCAATGTCTCCTCCTCCTCGATCTGATGCGGCTCCATGCTCCGCAAGCGGACCACCTTGCGCACGATCTTGGGATCAAATCCCATGGCCTTGGCCTCCGCGTAGATCGCGCGGATATCCGCGCTGATGCCGAGCTTCTCCTCTTCCAGCCGTTCGATCCGTTCCACCACCCGCCGCAGATCCTCGCTGGAGATGCCTCCCAGATCATCCGCCGGCACCGGCTTGTGGGTGCCATTGCCTTCCACCACCTTCAAGTTCATGCGTTTTCCTCCCATCCAAACCTTGTCAATGTCCAACCCGGATCAAAACTTCAGCATAACCTCAAGCCCTCGGTCTTGACCAGCCTTTGTCTGCAGCCGTGAACCTTGCTAGAATCGCCCCACGAATATTCTTCATTCATGCCGATCCGTCCTTACAACCCGTTCTGCCGGAGCCCAGCCATGTCCCAATCCGCCGCCGAAACCCCCACCCTGCCCAAACTGGACAAAATCATCACCTCCCTGGACCGCATCCCGATGATCTGTTCCAACGGTTTTCACGCCATCGTCGATCACATGGGTGGTTTTTCCGCCAGTTTCGCAGCCTCCGCCAGTCGGGCCTCCGCCATCCGGGAGCGTCACATGGTCAAGGGCAAAGCCCAGGGATTGACCCCGCTGCAACAGGAGTTGACCCGCATCCACCGGGAAGTGGAAGCCGCCATGAAACGTCTGGACAGCCTGCTGGGACAGACCCGCAACTTCGTCAAGACCACGGACGAGTTGATTCTCTGGTCCCTCACCCTGGAACAGGACGCCTTTCTGCCCCTGATGGCCGATCAGATCCTCAGCCAGGGGAGCGACGCCCTGGAACGCCAGACCCAGTGCGCCATCATCGACAGTCTCATGCGCCAGATCCGACCCCTGATCCACGATCTGATCTCCTCCCTGCGGGACGCCTCCACCCTGATGCAACAACTGGCCCGCAAGATGGCCGCGGACATGGATCTCTCCAATCATCGGCTCAGGGCACTCAAGAGCCGCCTCAAGGAGGTTCTGGGACGCATGGGCCAATCCATCACCCAGATCGATCAGGCCTGTCAAAAGATCGAAGGACACGCCGAGTCCAATAATGGGGTATTGTTCAACATGATGCAAACCATGCAGTACGACGACATCACGGCCCAGCGCATGGCGCACATCGTCGAGTTCATGCGGCAGGCCCGGGCCCGACTGGCGGACGCCCAGGGCGAACCGGAGGGTTTGCGCTGGTTTGCCATGACCACCCGCCTCTCCAGCGAGCAACTGGACGAGACCGCCACGGATCTGGTGACGGCGGTGCTGGCCATGCATCAGCATCTGACCCACATTTCCGATCTGGCGGAGTCCCAGAAAAAGACCATCTTCGCCGCCCGGAACGTCAGCATGGAGTTTCAGCAGGATGTGGCCGAGGCGGCCTATCATCTGGCGGCCATGCTGAAGCTGCCGATTCTGGACGACGCGCTGTTGTCGGACATTCTCAAGACCCTCTCCCAGACGGAGAACACCCTGTTCATGGCCCACAAGGCCATGGAGACCCTGGACAAGACCGCCACCCGTCTGAACGCCCTCTCCCGGGAGGTGAACACCCGGGGCCAGAGCCGGCTGGAGACCCTCACCGAGGCGATCCAGGAACTGGCGCGCCGCATCCACGAAGAGGGGCGGCTCAAAGGGGAGGAACTGTTGCAGGCAGCCGAGGCGATTCAGGAGATCAACGGGGAGTTCTCGGAACAGGGCGCGCCCAAGATCATGGGGGCCGGAGTGATGCTGCGCCGCATTCCTCTGACCATCCGGCGACTGGAGATGAGCAACGGGGATCTGACCACCATCTTTTCCGAATCCCTGGCCGAGACCCAGGCCACCTACAATCAGATCATGCTGATGACCTCGGACATCTCCTTTCACACCGCCATTCGGACCACGGCCTCCCAGATCATCCAGGAGTTGCATGCCCTGCTGGACAAGGAGGCGGGCCCCCTGCTGCCCACCCTGAACGCCGACTGCGGGGCCAGGACGGAGGAGTTCAAGGAGTTGCGGGACATGTACACCATGGAGAGCGAGCGCCGCATCCATGCGACCCTGCTGGGGGAGAACCCGGACGGGGACGACACCAGTTGCCGCATCGCCGAGGAGGACGACGGGTTCGAGCTGTTTTGATCCAACCATTCAAGGGAGTCAAGCCATGAACGATACCATCACCCTGGAGGATGTCTGGAAGGCATTCCTCGAAACCGACCGCAAAATGCGGGAGATGCAGGCCCTTTCCGAGGAGACGGACCGGCAGATGCGGGAGATCTTCGCCGCAACCGCCCGTCAGCAACAGGAGACGGATCGGCAGATCCGGCAGGCCAGCGCCGAGACCGACCGGAAGATCAAGGAGGTCAGTCGGCAGGTGGGCAACCTGGGGAGCCGCTGGGGGGAGTTTGTCGAGGGGATCGTGGCTCCGGCCT
>JADGAB010000325.1 GCA_015232245.1 Magnetococcales bacterium
AATTTTTGAAAAAAAGCGGGGGTCTGGGGGATTCCTCCCCCGGGGTTTTGACTTTGGCGCGCTTTCACAAGAAGTTTTGTTTCACGCCCTGGCGTGAAAAAAGCTTTGCGCGCAGCCTTGGGGTCGAGCCGTTTGCCAACAGGGGAAAGCGCGCCAAAGGCTTAAAGTCCCAAGGGCTTCGCTCCTGGACCCCTATCAGTAAAAACAACGCATTCCATAATGGATGCGGTTCAAATGACAAGGGATGATCGCCGGATGATCGCTCGCACCCTTTCCGCCCTGGCATTGGCCCCGTTGCTGATCTGGCTGCTTCTGGTCGGCTCCAGGACCATGCTGTTGCCCCTGTTGCTGGTGGCCGGTGGTCTGTTGCTGTGGGAGTGGCTGCGACTGAAAGAAACCTTCTCCCTGTGGATCTTCCTGCCGCTGTGTTTTGTCCAGTCGTTGATGATCTATACGGGATTCCGGGGCTATCCGGGTTGGATCGGCCTGGAACTGGTGCTGATCCTCATGGGGGTGTTTGTCTGGTCCTTGCTGGAGTATCGGCCTGGAGAGAACGTCTCGGCGCGGGCGGGATTCCGTTTCATGGGAGTGGTCTACTGCGGCGTCCCTTTGATGCTTCTGGATGGGGTGCGGGGCATGTGGCATGGGGGCGCTCTGGTCTGTCTGCTGCTGTTTGTGGTGTGGGCCACCGATACCGGCGCTTTGCTGGTGGGCAAGCGATGGGGTCGGGCGAAAATCGTCCCCGCCATCAGCCCGAACAAGACCTGGGCCGGTTTCTGGGGCGGCACCGCCGCGGGAACCCTGGTGGGTCTGATCAGCGCGGCGGGTTTCGGATTGCCGTTTTCGTGGCGCGAGAGCCTGGGATTGGGCTTGATGCTCTCTTTGGCCGGACAGGTGGGGGATCTGGTGGAGTCGGTTCTGAAACGGGAGTCCGGCGTCAAGGATACCGGTCAGTTGATTCCCGGACATGGGGGTCTGCTGGATCGTCTGGACAGCCTGCTGTTTGTCGCGCCGGTTTTTTATGCCTATCTGCGGGTGCGCTGGAGTGACGTCTCTTTGGGAGCGTGGTTCTTTGGGACGTAAGCGGATCGCGCTCCTGGGATCCACCGGCTCCATAGGTGTCAGCGCATTGGATGTGGTTGCGGCCCATCCGGAGCGCTTCGAGGTGGTGGCCATGGCGGCGGGGGCCAATGCCCGGCGACTGGTGGAACAGGCGCGCCGCTTTCGTCCGCAGGTGGTGGCTCTGGAGGACCGGGAGGCGGCGACCTGGGCGCAACGGGAACTGGCGGATCTGCCGGTCGCGGTGTTGTCCGGCAGCGACGGGGTGCGCCGGATCGGCGCCTGGGAGCACGCGGAATTGACCCTTTCGGCCCTGGTCGGGGCCGCGGGACTGGAACCCACCCTGGCCGCCCTGGAGGCGGGCAAGGATGTGGCCCTGGCCAACAAGGAGTGCCTGGTGATGTCGGGCGCGCTCTTCATGGAGACGGCCCGCCGCGCCGGGGTGCGGGTGATCCCGGTGGATTCGGAACACAGCGCCATTTTTCAGGTGCTCAACAATGGCCGGACCGAAGGGATGACCCTGCGGAACTGTGGCGCCATCTGCGGATTTTCCCAACTGATCCTGACCGCTTCCGGAGGACCGTTCCGGGGTTGGACCCGGGAGCGGCTGGCGGAAGTCACCCCGGAACAGGCCCTGGCCCATCCCAACTGGAACATGGGACGCAAGATCACCATCGATTCGGCCACCTGCATGAACAAGGGGCTGGAGGTGATCGAGGCCCATCATCTGTTCGGCGTGGCGCCGGAACGGATCCGGGTGGTGGTCCATCCCGAAAGCATTGTTCACTCCATGGTCTCTTATACGGACGGCTCGGTGCTCGCCCAGATGGGGGTGCCGGACATGCGTACCCCGATTGCCGTGGCCCTGGCCTGGCCGGAACGGATCAACGCGCCGGTGGCGACCCTGGATCTGCCTGGAATCGGCGTGTTGACTTTTTCCGGACCGCCGGATCCGGAGGCGTTTCCCTGTCTGGAACTGGCCTATGGGGCGTTGCGGCAGGGGGGAACGGCCCCGGCCATGCTCAACGGGGCCAATGAAGTGGCTGTGGCGGCTTTTCTGGCACACCGGATCGGTTTTCTGGATATCCCCCGTCTGATCCACTGGACCCTGGAACAATCGGTTTCAGGGTCCATGGATTCTGTCGGGGAGGTGCTGGAGGCCGATCTTTGGGCGCGCGATCGCGCCAACGAATGGATCACCCGGTATGGCTGGGGTGGGAGTGGGACAAAGCGATGAATACCGTGATCTGGGCATTGGTGGTGCTGGGTGTGCTGATTTTCGTCCATGAACTGGGCCATTTTCTGGTGGCCCGGCTGGTGGGAGTGCGGGTGCTGGTCTTCTCTTTGGGATTCGGACCCCGCCTGGCTGGCTGGACCGCGGGAGAAGGCGGAACCGAATACCGTCTCTCCGCCGTGCCGCTGGGGGGGTATGTCAAGATGCTCGGCGAGTCCGATGAGGAGGACGAGGAGAGCACGCCTCTCACTCCGGAGGAGGCCAGCCACTCCTTTGCCGCCCAGAAGGTCTGGTCGAGGATCGGCATCGTTTTCGCCGGTCCGGGATTCAATTTCATTTTCGCGTTCGCCGTGCTGGTGGTGGCCTTCATGCTCGGCGTGGGAGAGACCCTCCCGGTGGTGGGGTCGGTGAGCCGGGGCATGCCGGCGGAGGCGGCTGGCGTGAAGGTCGGGGATCGGGTGCTGGCCATCAACGATCAGCCCATATCCCGCTGGGAAGTGCTCAGCCAAACCATTCGCAACTCCGACGGCTCCCCCTTGCGCTTCACCATCGAAAGACCCGAAGGGGCGATGCTGCTGACCATTCAGCCTCGCATTCAGGAGATGACCAACATCTTCGGCGAGCCGGTGCGCACTCTGCTGATCGGCATCGGACCCGGTTCCTCCTCGGAGTTCGTCTCCTATTCCTTGACCCAGGCAATGCGCCGGGGCGCGGAACAGACCTGGCGCATGACGGAAATGATCGTCACCGGGGTGTGGAAACTCATTACCCGGGCCATCCCGGCAGATCAGATCGGCGGCCCGTTGATGATCGCCGAAATGGCTGGAAAAACCGCGGAACAGGGGACCAGCAGCATGCTCTTTTTCATGGCGCTGATCTCCATCAACCTGGGCATTCTGAATCTTCTGCCCATCCCGGTGCTGGATGGGGGACACCTGTTCTTTTTCCTGATCGAGGCGATGAAAGGGACTCCGGTCTCCGAAAAGGTGCGCATGCATGCCAATCGGGCCGGCATGTTTCTGTTGATCATCCTCATGGCCTGGGCCATGAAAAATGATCTGACCCGCATGTTCCCCATGCAGTGATCGGGAAACAAATGGTTGTGCAAACAAGGTTTCCTCTTGCTCCAATGATTCATGTGGAGTATGTTTCCGTAATCTTTGTTCACGACCTGCCATGAGGATGAACATTCGAGCATGGTTTCCATTCGTCGCTTATTGAAAATTTCCCTGAGTTTGGCAACATTGGCTTACGCCTCCACC
>JADGAB010000326.1 GCA_015232245.1 Magnetococcales bacterium
AGCCTGACCGCTCCCTCTTCGGTGAATTTCACCGCGTTGCTCAACAGGTTGATCAGCACCTGACGCACCCGCACCGCATCCCCCAGCACCACTTCCGGCACATCGGCATCCACCTCGGCCTGCAACAGAAGCCCTTTCATTCCCGCCTCCACGGCCAGGGTGGCCACCGCGTGTTCCACCACCTTGCGGGGGAGAAAGGGGATGCGTTCCAGCTTCAACGCGTCCGCCTCGATCCTGGAGAAGTCCAGAATGTCGTTGAGAATGTTCAGCAGCGCCTCGGAGGCCCGCAGCACGATTTTCATCAACTTGAGCTGTTCCGGCTCCAGACGGGTGGCCAGCACCAGATCGGTCATGCCGATGATGGCGTTCATGGGGGTACGGATCTCGTGACTCATGTTGGCCAGAAAATGACTCTTGGCCCGGGAGGCGGCTTCGGCCTGGAGCCGGGCATCTTCGAGTTCCCGCTGTTTTTCTTCCAGTTCCGCGGCCTGTCGGCGAATCAACCGGTTGCGCCGGTCCATCTCCAGAAAAAAACGGGCCTTGCTCCGCAGAATCTCCGCAGGAAACGGCTTGACCAGATAATCCACCGCCCCCAGCGCATACCCCCGGGAGATGAACGACGGATCCCCCTGCACAGCCGTCACCAGAATGACAGGGGGCAAGGATTGGCCGGAAAGACGACTCAACATCTCGAAACCGTCCATGTTGGGCATCAAGGCGTCCAGCAGCACCAGGGCGAACTCCCGCTCCCCCATTCTGTCCAAGGCCTCCTGGCCATCGACGGCGGTGACGGTCTCCGCGTCCAGCCCCTGCAACAGTTTGCTGAACAAAAGAAGGTTGTCCGGTTGATCGTCCACGATGAGAATGGCGGATTGCACGACAGAAACGCCTCCCTGGTCCCTTATGAAGTTCCGGACCCCAGACACCCGAGCAAGGCGCGGGAGAGTCCGCGCAGCAGTTCGAAATAGAGCTCCGGCCCCTCCGGGATGGCCGCGCCCAAAGGATCGAGCACCCCGAGGCGCACCGGCTGACCGGCTGCCACGGACTCCGCCAGTCGTTGTGGATACTGAGGCTCGGTGAACAGACACACCGCCCCGGTCTCCCGGATCCGTTGACCGATCTCATGGACCCGTCGCGCCCCCGGGGGACGCTCGGGATGCACCATGACCGATCCCACCGCACCCAGACCATAGCGGTGCTCGAAATATTGATAGGCATCGTGAAACACGATGTAAGGCCGCTTGCGCACCGGAATCAGATCCTTCTCGATGGCCTTGTCCAACGCCTCCAGGCGTTGCGTCAAGGCTGCGGCATTGGCCTGGTAACGCTCCGCACCGGCAGGATCCCGCCCGGCAAGCGCCCGGGCCACCACCTGAACCATGGCCAGGGCATTGCGAGGATCCAGCCACACATGGGGATCCTCCGGGCCATGGTGTTCATGGTCATGGCCCGCAGACTCCTTCCCGTGATCATGATCGTGCTCCGACTCCTCTTCCCAGGCCCCGCCAGCCCGGGCCGGCAGATGCCGCACCCCCTCGGCCTCCAGCATGGACACCTTGACCGCCCTGGCAGAGAGATTCTCCAAAGGCCGCACCAGAAAACCCTCCAGGGTCGGACCACCCCAGAAAACCACCTCGGCCCGGGACAACAGACGGGCATCCGAAGGACGCAGGGCATAGGTGTGTTCCGAGACATTTCCCTGGATCAACAGGGCGGGTTTGCCCTCACTCCCCATCACCGCGGCCACCAGCGCATGCAAGGGCTTGATGGAGACCACCACCTCCAGGGCCCAGGCCGTCTGAAATGGCAGCAGCCACACCCCAAGGGCCGCGCCCCAGACCAGCAAAGTCAACACAAACCGTTTCATGATCTCACCAGAGCCGACAGAGGAATGGTCGCCTTGAACCGTTTTTCCCGTCCCTGGGGAGTCTTGGCCAACAGATTGAGCCGCAAACGATTTTTATCCTCCCCGTTGCGAATCTCCAACACCCCCTCCCCCCGCAGGTGTATCCAGGGGGCATCCACGACGAGATTCCTGATGAGAAAATTCCCGGAACCGTCGGATTCCACCCGCATGGTCACTTTTCCCAACTCCACCGGCTCCGCGGAGGCGGGATTCCGCCCGGCGAAACGGAGCAGCTCCGCCAGCTCCGGCACCCGTCCAGCTGCGCCCGCCAGTCCCGGAGCGCGGGTTCCGGAAGCCTTCCAGGTGAAGGCTCCCCGCTGGGGATACCCCTGGGAGTTGCGACCCGTCACCTCGCCCGCCCCCTCCAGACGGGCCACCCGCCACCCCTGAAGGGCCAATCCGGTCAGCCAGCCGCTTCCCTTGTCCCGATCCCCCTCCGCTTCCAGACGCTCATACCCCAGACCGCCGGAAGAGAGCGGCAATACCAGACCATTCAACCCCTGGGGGAGCCGATCCAGACGCAAACTGCCGGTAGTCACCCGCCAACCCCCGCCCTCCCCCTGCTGATAGTCGATCTGCCGCAACTCCCCTTCGGGAATGCCGGCCTTGAGGAGTTTCAGCACAATGGAGGGACCATCCAGCAACAGATCCGCCTCCTCCAGGGTCAATTCCTGAATCTGCATCTGCCGCAGCAGAGCCGCCAGGCGGGGATTCCAGGGATGGATGGTCTTGATGATCCACTCCGGATCCCCCTTGGCCTCGGAGAGCAGCAACTGACCGGCCAAAGGCTGCAGCCGATGCAAGGTGATCTTGCCCCTGGCCTTGAAATCGGGCCGGTCGATGTTGACGATCTGACCCAGCAGCTCATTGTGAGGCGGGGACGCCGGGGCGTCCGCGGCCCGGGCCACGGTCAGGGGGGCTGCCAACGCCAGACAACACAACAGATGACGCATCCTTTTCAAGAAAATCCGCTCCTCCATTTTCGCCCGGAACCCCTCGGACATCACTGCACCAAAAAGACCAACTTCTCCCCGCCACGCTGCACCTGGATCAACATGCGCGCATCGTCCACCCGCACCGCCTTGGCCAGGGCGGCGAAATCCAGCACCGGTTGCCGGTTGATCGACAACAGACGATCCTCGTCCCGCAAACCGGCCCGCCAGGCCGGGGATTTGGGCGCCACCTGCACCACCTTGACCAGGGTTCGTTCCCCCTCGTCGGTATCGATGCCGAAGATGGCCCCTTTCAGGCGGGCATCGATCTGCTCCCCCTTGAGCCGTTCCGCCTCGGGATTGGCCAGGACCACGGTAAGCTGCTGTTCCCGGTTCTCCCGGATGACCTTCATCTGGATTTTGTCCCCGACCTGGGCCAATCCGATGACGTTATGCAGATCCGCCGCGCCCCGCACCGGGCGACCATTGGCCTCCGTGACCACATCCCCGGGACGCAGGCCCGCCTGATAGGCGGACGAACCCACCACCACCCGGGTGATCGCCGCCCCGGTTGCGCCGGTCAGGCCAAAGGCCTTGACCAGCTCCGGGGTGAGATCCTGGGCCTGGGCGCCGAAGAAACCCCGTCGCACCTCGCCATGTTCCACCAGTTGGGTCATCACCTGACGGGCCATGTTGATGGGAATGGCGAAACCGA
>JADGAB010000327.1 GCA_015232245.1 Magnetococcales bacterium
CCACCGTGTTTCTGCAGCAGTTGCCCAACGTGAGCATGCTGCTTCTGCGCATTGCCTCCGGTCTGTTCGGCATCGCGGCCCTGATGCTGATTTTCACGCTGCGCAAATACAACGCACTCTGTCCACGGGCCAAGGACTCGGCGACTTGCATGGCCTGCTTGTCGCGCTTGGCCAACGGGAGACCTCCCGTTCCGCATGAATGATCGGATGTCAGGCATGTTCACCATCGGTTTCAGCGATGCTGGTTTCAGGCGGGTGCTGGCGATGGCGGAACGAGAAATTCGCTTCGCCTCTGCTCTGGCCCTGACCCGGACTGCACAGGACGCCCAGGCCGAAATCCGAAGACAACTGCCGCAGCGATTCACGATCCGCACCGGCTGGGTGGCCAAAGGCATCCATGTCCGGGCGGCGAACAAGCGCGACCTGCAATCGTCGGTGAGGGTGTTGGACCCGTTCATGGCGCTGCAGGAATCTGGTGGCAGCAAGAGCGGCCTGTTCGGAAAAGACCTGGGCGTCCCGGTGGGTGCGCGTCCCACCCCGACAGCCATCACCCGGCCCGGCAGCTCTCCGGGCGCGATGCTGCAACGAAAAGGCTACTTCATTGCCCCCATCCGCAGGGGGTCGAGCGTCAAGGGAGTCTGGCGCCGCACTGGCAAAGGCCGCCGGGAGCGGATGAAACTGATGTATCTCTTCTCCCGGCAGGTGCGGCTCAAGCCCCGGTTCGGCTTTCACGAAACCGTGCGCAAGGTGGCGTTGCAAAATTTCCCCAGGAGGTTCACGGAGGTGTTGCACAAGGCGCTGGCCACGGCTCGGTAATGGGCAGAGCAGTCGGGCTGAATCAGGATTGCACAGCTCGTTCGATTGCCTCAGCCACGAACTGGTTGAGGCTCTTGCCCAAAGCTTCGGCAACTGAAATTGCACGGGCGTGTAGTTCCGGTGGAACTCTCGCCATGATTTTGCCGGAGAAGGGTTTGTCAGGTCTTTCACCTTTTTCTGCACAGGTTTCCAGATAAAAATCAACGGATTCTCGAAAAGCCTGTCTCACCTCGACAACGGATTCACCATGAAAGGTGATGATCGGTTTGATACCAGCAACACGCCCTACAAAGCATTCATCTTCGTCGCTGTAGTCGATTCGGGCTGCATAGCCTTTGTGCATCATGGGATTCATGGCTTGACTCCAATGCGTTCCAAGAACTCACGGGTGGCGCGAACTTGATAGGGTTTGGCTTCCTTGCCCGGATGCGGGCGATGAAAATCCGCACGTTCACCCTGCAACCTGAATCCGACCCGTGAACCGTTGCCTTCGATCACTTCGGCTCCGAGGGCAGCCAAGAGACTCTCAATTCTGTCCCATTCAAGAGATGCTGGAACAGGGGTCGAAAAGATGGCTTCAATGGTCCTGCGGTGTTTGCTGTTCATGTAAAAATGCTATCATTATTCGCTAGCATGTTCAAGTTGAAATGCTGAGGCAGTATGGTGGCAAGGTGGCAATGGTGATGTGTTTTGTGGAATTCCCCCGGCGGTTTGCGGAGGCGTTGCAGAAGGCGGTGGCCACGGCGCGGTGAGCGTCTACACCTCCCGCAGAAGCTCCGGGAGATCCCGTGCGCCATGGAGAAAACGCAGAACCAGAGGCGGTTTCATCGATGCATCGTATACGATGACGTAGGGGAAAACAGCCAGAGGAAGAAAGCGGACCGGTGGCGAGGCAAGGTCGGTGCGTTCACGACCCGAGAACGGGTGCTCCCCCAGATTGCGGGTAGCCTGATGGACAGCGTTTTTCAGTGCCTGGGCCGCCATCGGATTGTCTTTGGTGATCCAACGGATGGCTTCGAGAAACTCTTCCCGGGCCAGGGATGAGAAAATCGCCGGTTTCATCGGGGATGGGTCGCAGCTTCGATGATCTTGTCTGCTTCGGCCATGACCTCTTCAAGGGTGTGTCCCCCATCCCGTTCGGTCTCGGCCCGGCCTGCATCCAGCATGGCATTGAACCGGTTGCGACGTTCTTCACCTTCCTGCAGCAGGCGCAGGGCGCTTCGCACGACCTCGCTGACGTTGTTGTATCGCCCACTTGCGACGCAACTGCGGGTGAAATGTTCGAGTTCCGGAGTAAGGTGAACGTTTGTGGCCATGGCATGATCCTCGAATGTCAAAGATTGATATATCGTAATCCATGCCGACCCAGCAGGCAAGCAAGTTGGAACTGGCAAGGTTATGATGGTTTATGACTCCGGGCGCACGGGAAGTCTCGCCCCGAGCCATATGGTGACGATCCAGACGATCTCATCGACTGCCCCCACAGGGTTGCAGGGCCAAGGCTGTGGTGGATCAAACCCGGTTCGCCTCCATGGCGGCGTCGGCGATCCACTCCTCGATCTCCTGCAGGGCACTGGCGGTGGCGATCTCGGCATCTCGGAGGTAATCGTCGGCCAGACCAAAATGGTCCGGCAGTCCGGCAAGCGCAGTCCTGGCGGTCGCGATGTTCGCCTGAGCATCGGCGATTCCCTTCTTGCTGGTGGCCAGGAGTCTGGACGACGGTGTGGTGGGTGCGGGCATGGTGGTCTCTCCTGTGGTCGGTCATGTTGTGAAATAGACGGTTTGGGCGTCTTTCGAGCGTTGGTTGGTAATGGTCAGGCCCATCTTCGACCTGATGATGGAGAAAAAGGCCCGGACGGTGATGGTCTGCCACCCGGTCTCATCTCTGATCTGGGCGATGGTGGCACCCTCTGGGCGTTTCAGCAGGCCGATCACCATGGCCTTCTTCGATTCGGTCACAGGCTTTGCGGTTGGGCGCGTCGGACGGGGCTTGCGCGTCCGGGCATGGTGCTGGCCCAGGCGGTAGGCCTCCTCGATGGCGCCTTGGATGGACGGCCAGTTGGCTGCGTCGATGTCCAGCAGATAGCTCTGCGCGATGGCCAGGGCCAGCACGCTGTTGTTGTTGGTTTCCAGGGCCGTGGTTGTGGGGGGCATGGCAGAAGGCTCCGGTTTGCGAAATGAAGGACTCGCAGCCCTGTTGCCAGGGCTGCGGTTGTGATTGGGATTGGTCAGCCGATGCAGTAGCTGATCACCGATCCTGGCGAACCCGGCTGGTTGGGTCCGACCACCCGCATGTGGTTGGTGGCGATCTCCAGCCCCTTCTTTTTCGAGGTGGAGATGAACGCCCTGATGGTGTGACCCTGCCATCCGGTTGCCTCGGCGATCTGGGCAAGCGTGGCTCCCTCGGGCCGTTGCATCATGGCGATCACCCTGGCCTGTTTGGAATCGGCGCGGGGCGTTTTGGGTGCGGTCGGTTGGCGCGCCGGTTTGGTTTTCTTGGCCATGCTGTCACGCCCCAGTCTGAAGGCCCGTTCGAGCGCTTCGTTGACCGACTTGGCGAAAATGTCGTCGTTGATCCCGCATGCGTTCGCAATGGCGCGAATCGCCTCCAGTTCCGTCACCCTGGGGCCATCCTCGCTTTCCATGGCCTTGATCGTGGAGAAACAGGTGGGGTCTTCTTCGGTATTGGTGGCAGGCTCGGAGGCACTCTCTTCAGGCGGTTGCTCGGGGATGTC
>JADGAB010000328.1 GCA_015232245.1 Magnetococcales bacterium
GTTTTACTGATAGGGGTCCAGGGGGATTATCCCCCTGGTGGGGTCCAGGGGCGAAGCCCTTGGGACTTTAAGCCTTTTGGGCGCGGTTTAAACAAAAAAACAGGGGCCCCGCAAGGCCCCTGGAGATCCATCATTAAAATTCCCATCAACGGGACTGGGAACGCTGGGTCAAATTCAAAGAGGCCAGATGGGTCACATCTCCGGTCTTTCTCTTTTTGAGGAGAGCCAGCAATTGATTGCTCTGACTGCGATAGTCGGTCAGGAACTTCTTTTCCACCGGTCCGCTGGAAGGCAGTTGCACAGTGAAGGGATTGACCTGCTGATCGTTGATACGGACTTCGTAATGGAGATGCGGGCCCGTGGCCGTACCCGTGGCGCCAACCCGACCGATCACCTCACCCTGACGGACCCGTTCGCCCTGACGCAGACCCGAGGAGAAGGAGTGGAGATGGGCGTAGGCGGTGCTGAACTTGGGGCTGTGACGGATCACGATCATGTTGCCATAACCGCTGTAGAAGCCGACGTAATCCACCACCCCTTCACCGGCGGCCCGTACCGGCGTACCCGTGGGAGCGGCGTAATCGACTCCCTTGTGGGCCCGGTTGTAACCGAGAATGGGATGCAGGCGGTTGCTGGAGAAGGCGGACGAGACCCGGGTATAGTCCATGGGGGCGCGGATGAACATCTTGCGGATGTTGTTGCCATCCTTGTCGTAATAGCCCACCTTGCCATTGGGATCGATGTAGCGCACGGCCCGGAAGAGTTGGCCCTGATTGGTGAACTCGGCGGCGACGATATCCCCGTCACGCACCCGCTTGCCCTTGTAGAACAGCGCTTCTTGCAAAATGGTGAAATGATCGCCGGGGTGAAGATCCCGGGCAAAGTCGATGTCCCACTCGAACAGGCCGGAGAGTTTGATGGCCAGATTGCGGGAGAGTCCGGCACGCTTGGCGGCCTCGAACAGGGAACGCTCGGTGCGGATGTTGCCGTCGATGGACTCCAGACGGACATCCAGCATTTTTTTCTCGAATTTGGCGGTGAAGTGCTTGCCATCCCGACTGGTGATCCAGAAGGTCCGCTCCCGGTCCACGGGATACATCATGCCCAAAAGATTGCCGTTGGAGGCGAATGACAGGGTGATGGATTTGCCCGGCGCCAACTGTTTGGCCAGGTCGAACACCGGACGGGCCGCCTTGGAGAGCTGCAGGGCGGTCAGATTGGGAATGTGCCGCCGGGCCAGCAGGGATCCCAGGGAGTCGCCGGGACGGATGGTCACCTCTTTGGTGGTGACGGTCAGGCCGGCGAATTCACGGGAGAGGGACTCGGCAATGGAAGCCGTGCCTTCGGTGTCTTCGTCATCGTTGGCGGAGTCATCCTCGACCACCACCACTTCTTCGTTGCCGTTGCTGGCGGGATTGGCGGCCTGGGGATTGTCGGCGGTCGGGGCGGTTTCCGGTTTCTCTTCGGCGGCGGTGGGCAGAGGCGGCGGCGGAGCCGGCATGCGGCTCTTTTCCAGTGTGGCGGTGATGCGCTCTTTCTCGTCCACCGTGATGCGCAGGTTCACATCCCGGTCAACCGGAAAACCAAAACCGATCAATTGATTGTTCTGATTGAAGGTCAGTTTGACCGGGGTATCGGTTTTCAGGCGCTGTTCCAGATCGAACAGGGGCTTGGCCTTGAGAGCAAAAAGTTTGACGGTTCTTCTGGGAATGTTTTGACGCTGCATGAGGGCGTTGTAGGTGTCATCCCGACGGATCCGTTCGATGACCACCCGGGATTTGGAGGCGGAACGCTGCGGTTCCACCACGGTCTGAATCGGCACCAGGGAGGCCAATCGCACCGGGGCCGAGGGAACCCGGGAGACATTGGTCACACTGTCCGCAGAGGGTTCGGCCACCCGTGAGGCCTGATCGCCCTTCTCCTCGCCTTTGAGCATCCGCTGCAGATATTCCGGAGTTCCACTGGCGCCGGTGCTCGCTTGCGCGCCGCCACAAAGCGATAAAAACATCAATGCTGTCAAAGTGCCGCGCAGGTAACCTTGAGATGAAAAAAGCATTCTTTCTTTTCCACTTTAATTTCAAGCAGTTGATATTTGGCTCTCATCCGTGGCGTCTGAAAAACGCCCCCATGCAATTCATGGTCCGAGTTTGCGTACGAGAGCCAATACTGAAGTCGCGCAGAATTTTCCCGCGACATAAATTAACCTTTCTAACTGCACTGTTTTCTTATGTCAAGGAATTTCATGCTTACCTTAAACCGTCAACAAAGAGGAAATCCACTTGACAACCCCTTCGGCATGCGCATACCGTGCCATTTAAAGAAAGTTTCCCGCCTTTCATGCAAAAAAAATATCCACCCTTCAGGAGCCTGTTCCGATGCCGGAAAATTCACCCAACTTTCTCCTCAGCATCTGCATTCCCACCTACAATCGTCAAAACGAGCTGGCCCAGACCCTGGACAACCTGAAATGGATCCTTGATGTCCCGGTTCCCATTGAGATCATTGTGGCCGATGATGCCTCGGCGGATGAGACATACAACGTAATCCTGGAAAAAGCCAGGATCTTTCCACATTTTCGTCACTATCGTCAACCCGGGAATCTGGGTATGGTGAAAAATACCATTTTTGTCTTGCGGATGGCCCGGGGGAAATATTGTGTCCGGCTGGCGGATGACGACCGTCTGATCCCGGACGCGCTGCTCAACGAACTGGCTTTTTTGAATCAGCACGACGATATTGTGGTCAGTCACGGTCCGCATGTGGTCTGGAGCGATGTCTCCAAACAGGATTACGGCTGTTCGGATTATGTTGGAGAGGCGGTTCATTTCAACAAGGCCCAGAGTGCCGGGCTGTTCAATCTGATCATCACCCAGCAGGTGCTTTTGGAAAACGCCATTTTCCGTTCCGAGGTCTATCACAAGCTGCTGTTTGAAACCAGTGTCAACACGTTGTTCATTACCGAGATGCGTTTTCTGGAGTATGGCACGGTGCGTCTGCAGCCGGTGCCATTTTACGTGCTGGTGGTGCAGACCCCCATACAGAGTCTGAAACCCATCCGGGAAGGGGTGTTGCACACCCAGACCTATCTGGACACCTATCGGACCTGTCTGGAGTTGTCGGCCTCTTTGGCCCTTTCCAATTCCGGCATGACGACCTTCAATCCGGAAAACCGGCTGGAGGTGTTGGATCTGATCAACGAATTTTTGTGTTCCAGGATCGACGTGGCCGCCTATGTGGCCAAGTTGCACAGCAACTTCATCAATTCGGCCCGTTTCTTACAGCGTCGTTATCTCTGGGCCAAAACCCAGGAGGAGCGGGATCGGATTCGCGCCCTCTCCAGGGAGGTGGTCAGCGGCGCGGCCTATCAGACCATGAAGGAGCTTTATTCCTGTTTTGCCGATGCCAGGCAACTGGTCTTGTGCGAATTGGAAAATCCCCGGATTGTGCAGCAGAGTTTTCAGCAGATCGCCCCGGAGATTCCCACCGTGATACGCACCTGGCA
>JADGAB010000329.1 GCA_015232245.1 Magnetococcales bacterium
TGGGGACCATCGGGGTGGAATCCATCAATGTGGAAGAGGCGTGGATCACCATCCATCGCCTGGGGGAGCGGATGCTGGTGCCGGATCTGCGGGAGATGGTCAAACTGACCGAAACCCGGGAGGCACCCTCCACCCTGCAGAAGATGATCCGCCAGCACGCCAAACCGGTCTGGGCCGGTTCGCTTAAGATCCGCAAGCAGCACAATCAACGGGTGCACACCACCTTCGCTTTTGCGGAGGTGGTCAAGGATCGGCAGCCCGGGGCCTATCTGGTGACGGTCCAGAACGGACGCGATGCCAAAAAAATCTCCATGAACGATTCGGCAACCGCCGGGAACGATGAAGGTTATGACTGGGAAAGTTATAATCATGTGGCGGTCCAGTGGGTGGTGGATACGGATCTGGGGCTGACCGCCCTGCATGGCAAGGACGGGTTGCATGTGTTTGCCCGTTCCCTGGCCACCGGCGAGCCTTTGACCGGAGTGAAGCTCTCCCTGATGGCGGTCAACAATGAGGAGTTGTCCAATCAGATCACCACGGCCCATGGGGGGGTGCGGTTTGATCCGGGTCTGTTGCGGGGCGGTCGGGGGCAGGCCCCGGCGCTGGTGATGGCTTTTGGTCCCCAGGGAGATTTCACCCTGATGGATCTGAAGCGTCCGGCTTTTGATCTTTCCGACCGGGGGGTGGCCGGACGTCCCCACCCGGGGGAGGCGGACGCCTATCTTTATACCGACCGGGGGATCTATCGACCCGGAGAGACGGTGCGTCTGGTGGCTTTGCTGCGGGATGCGGCGGGCACCACGCTGGGGGATGGACAGCCTGTGTCGTTGGTGGCGCGGCGTCCCAATGGCAGCGAGTTCCAGAGGAGCCAGGTGCAACCCGGCGGCGAGGGGGCCTATCCGCTGGATCTGACCCTGCCGGCCACCGCGGCGCGGGGGTTGTGGAACGTGACCGCCTTTTTGCCCGGCAGCGCCAGACCTGTGGGCTCCGTGGCCTTTGACGTGCAGGATTTCGTGCCGCAGCGGTTGAAGGTGCTGGCCGGGGTGAAGGAGCCGGTCATCCGTTCCGGGGAGCGGGTGAATGTGGATGTGGACGCGGTGTTTCTCTACGGGGCGCCGGCCAGCGCCCTGAAAGGAGAGGGTGAATTGACCATCCTGCCGGATCCCACGCCGTTTCCGGCCTTCAAGGAGTATGTTTTCGGTCGGCCCGAGGAGAAGATCCCGCCGATTGCCTTGACCTTTCCGGACACGGACGCCAAAGGGCGCGCCGTGGCGGGTTGTCAGTTGCCCGACGGCGGCAAGGCCAGTCAGCCCCGCATGGCCCGGTTCACCCTGCGTGTCGTGGAGCCCGGCGGACGGGTGACCAGCACCCAGGTGGAAAAATCGATTCTGGCCACCCGGCCCCAGGTGGGCATCCGGCCTCTTTTCAAGGATGGCCGGGTTCGGGAAGGGGAGGCGGCGGGTTTCCATGTGGTGCTGGTCTCCCCGACGGGTCAACCCCTGGAGGCCAACCGTCTCTCCTATCGGCTGGTCGAAGAGACCCTGGATCACCACTGGTTCTTCCACGAAGGGCGCTGGAAGGTGCAGACGATCCGCAACGACCGTCTCCTCAACGAGGGGGAGGTCAAGGTCACGCCGGAGCGACACGGGGTGGTCAACGCCCCCAACCTGGAGTGGGGGCGCTATCGGCTGGAGGTGCGGGATCCCCAGGGAGGGGGCGAGGCGGTCAGCCGGTTCCAGATGGGTTGGGGCAACTCGGAGAGCGCCGATGTGCCGGACAAGGCGGTGGTGCTGGCGGACAGGCCGGTCTATCAACCCGGGGAGATGGCGCGCATTCACATTCAGGCCCCTTCCCCGGGACCGGTGCAGCTTGTGGTGGCCACGGACCGGATCTGGGAGACCCGGGAGTTGATCGCCACAGCCGAGGGGATGACCGTGGAGATTCCGGTCAACAAGGGGTGGGGCGCGGGAGCGTATGTGCTGGTGACCACCTATCGTCCCATGGGCAAGGGCAAATCCCGGGATCCGGTCCGGGCCATGGGGGTGGCCTGGCTGGGGGTGGATCCGGAACAGCATGCCTTGCGGGTGACCATGGAGGCCCCGGACAAGATTGTCCCGGGTCCGCTGGTGGTGCCGGTTCAGGTGGAGGGTGCGGCGGGAGAGAAGCTGTTCGTGACCCTGGCGGCGGTGGACGAGGGGATTTTGCAACTGACCCGCTTCAAGAGTCCGGATCCGTTGGGTCACTACATGGGCAAGCGCAAGCTGGCCGTCGAGGTGCGTGACGACTATGGCCGTCTGCTGGATGGCGGCCAGGGGAGTGCGGGCGAGATCCGCTCCGGCGGCGACAGTCTGGGGGGGGCGGGATTGCCGGTGGTGCCCACCAAAAGCACGGCGCTTTTCTCCGGTCTGGTGGCTGTGGATGGGCAGGGCAAGGCGAAAATCACTCTGGAGGTGCCGGATTTCAACGGCAAGTTGCGTCTGATGGCCGTGGCCCACTCCCGCACCCGGGTGGGGGCGGCGGAAGGGTTCACCACGGTGCGTCATCCCCTGGTGGGGGAGGTGTCGCTGCCCCGTTTTCTGGCCCCGGGCGATCAGGGACGCTTGACCCTGCTGGTGCAGAACATGGATGCCCCGTCGGGTTCGGTGGAGGTGCGTCTGACCACCAAAGGAGCCATCTCTCTGGCCGCGCCTTTTGTCAAGACCCTGCCCATGGCCCCGGAGGAGCGGTTCATCGAGACCGTGCCCCTGGTGGCCAATGGCGCCTCGGGCATCGGCGAGGTGACGCTCTCCCTCGCCACCGCGGGCTTCACCCGGGAGCGTACCTGGTCGATTGCGGTGCGCTCGCCGTTTCGGCCCGTGACCACGGTGCAATCCGCGCTGCAGAAGACCGGGGAGAGCTGGACCTTGCCCAATGCCCAACTGGGAGAGCGGGATAGGTCCGGATTGGAGGCGCTGGTCTCCTATGGAGCCCGCAAGGAGCTGGATGTGCCGGGCATGCTGCGCTCCCTGGAGCGGTATCCTTTTGGCTGCACCGAGCAGTTGACCAGTCGGGCCATGGTGCTGCTGCAAAACGCGGAGCTCAATGCCAACCGGAGCGGGATTCAGGAAATACTCAACCAGATTCTGGAACGCCAGGATGGGGAAGGGGCCATTGGTCTGTATCAGGCCGGGGACGGCCTGCTGAAACAGGAGTTGGCCGCCTATGCGGTGGATCTGTTGCAGCAGGCCACGGACAAGGGGTTCTTTGTGCCGGCCACCTCTCTGGAGTTGGCCTACCGCTGGTTGGTCAACCTCTCCCATCACTATGCCCGCGGGTATGATTCCCGTGAGCATTCGACCTATGTGCTGTATGCCCTGAGCCGCTCCGGACAGGTCAATCTGGGGGATCTGCGCTATCTGCACGACAACCGCATGGAGTTGTTGACCCCTCTGGACCGGGGGGCGCTGGGGGCGGCCCTGTACCGCATGGGGGATGTGGCCCGGGCGGAGAGCGCTTTTGATC
>JADGAB010000032.1 GCA_015232245.1 Magnetococcales bacterium
GAATCTGCGGGGGCAGGGGGGGGGGGCGTTGGCGGCTGCCTTGGGGGGGGGCGAGGGGGCGGGCAAACAGGAGGTTGCCGCCAAGGAGAAGGCCATGCGGTTTCTGGACGCTTTCCGGCAGGGTATGCTGGATGAAAAACGGGTGCTGTTCGAGATCAATGTGGACGAACGGCGTCTGGAGCTGTTGACCGCGGAACGGGCCAATGTGCTGGACTCTTTAGAGCGGTTTGTGTTGTCCAAGGTGTTCTGGATTCAGGATGCGGAGCCCATCGGTCTCTCCATGATCGGCAGTGTTTTCGACGAAATGGCGGGAGCGGAGCGGGAGAACAGTGTGTTGCATTGGATGGAACGGCTCTTTTCCGCAGAGAGCGCCCAGCGTCTCAAGGAGGCGATGTACCGTCCTCTGGTGGCCATGTACGGAACCGTTTTGTTGGTGGTGGTGTTGATCGGCATTCCGTTGTCCAGTCGCTTTGCCCGCGCCATCCGGCTTTGGAGAGAGAAACTGACCCCGGAGACGGATGATTCCAAGGTCGGGGAGCTGTGGCCGGTGTTTGCCGTGCTGGCGGATGCGGGGTTGTGGGCGCTTTACTGTCTGATCGCCGCTTTGGCTTTGGATGCGGCTGGCCTGCCCGAGGGGGTGGGCAAGGTGTTGGCCCGGATTTTGACCCATCTGGCGGCTTTTCTGTTTTTGTGGCGGCTCAACCGGGGTCTGTTCGGACCTGTCGGGATCGGACGGGGCGTGTTCGAGATGCCGGTGGATCTCTCCAGAACCCTCCATCGAGCCATGTGGATTCTGTTGGCCGCCTATCCAAGCCTGCTGATGCCCTGGATCATCTTCCGGGGGATGCCCTTCGATTTTCAGGCCATGCCCCGTCTGGCCTATACGGCCTATGAGTTGACCGTGGCCATTGTGCTTTATTATCTGATCCGGGATGCCTCTCCTTTGGTGCGTCACTCCTTCGGGAGCCGGGGTGAGCCGGATGATGCGGTGCGGAGCCGCAGCGGTCTTCTGGCCGAGAACTGGCGTCTGGTCAGTCGGGTGCTGTTTCTGGGAATCGTGGCGGTGGTGGGGATCGATGCCATGGGGTATCGGTTTGGCGCCGCCACGCTGACCCGCAACGGCCTGTTGACCCTGGTGACGCTGTTTGCCCTCATCGGGGCTTACCGGTTGTCGGTTTCGGTGGCCTTGCGGCTGGGTCGGGACCGGAGCTGGATGGTCTCCGTGGCCCCGGGGGAGGAGGAGCGGGAGAACCAGCGGCAGTCCGATCTGAGCATTCGCAAATTTTTGCGTCTGCTGTTCATTGTTGGGGGCGGGCTGATGCTGGCCTCCTACTGGGGGGTCAATCGCCAGACCCTGGATGCGTTGAATGAATATCCGGTGTTGACCACCACCCTGGTGGATGGCTCTGTGGATGTGATCAGCGTGGCGGACATGCTGCGTTTTGTCGTGACCCTGCTGGCGTCCATCTGGCTGGTTCACCATCTGCCGGGCATTCTGGAGCTGTTTCTGTTCTCCCGGTTGCGGGTGGAGCAGGGGGTGCGCTACGCCATTCTCACCATCGGTCGCTATACCGTGGTATTGATCGGTCTGCCCGCGGCCCTGGCCGCCTTGCATGTGGATGTGGGCAAGATTGCCTGGCTGGCCGCGGCCATCAGCGTTGGCATCGGTTTCGGCCTGCAGGAGATCGTGGCCAATTTCGTCAGCGGGATCATTCTGCTGCTGGAGAGGCCGGTCCGGGTCGGGGATCGCATTTCCGTGGGTTCGACGGTGATGGGGGAGGTGCGCCGGATCAACATCCGCGCCACCCGGGTGTTGAATCAGGATCTGCAGGAGATCCTGATCCCCAACCGGGATCTGATCACCAAGGAGGTGATCAACTGGACCTTAAGCTCCCGGGAGGTGCGTCTGGTGATCCCGGTGGGGGTGGCCTATGGCACGGATATCGAACAGGTGCGCCGTCTGCTCCTGGAGGTGGCGGCCAGGGATCCCCTGGTGTTGCGGGATCCGGCCCCCCGGGTGCTGTTCATGAATCATGGCGCCAGCGCGTTGGAGTTTCAGTTGCGGATCTATCATGTGGATCCGGACATTCGCGCCACCTTGATCGATCGGTTGAATACGGCGATCAATCATGCCTTCAGGGAGCATGATATCGAGATTCCCTTTCCCCAACAGGATGTACACATCCGCAGCGGGGGTCAATCCAGCAGCGCCGCACCCTCGCCGCCGACCTTGGTGGCCACCACGTCGATGATCAGGCCGTAAACCGCTCCGGACAGAAGGGTCGCCCCGAAAAGCACCCAGACCGACAGGTTGCCCGGAGCCGGACCGCTCATGGCACCGGCGCCCAGGGGCAGGGAGACCATGGCCCCGAGGCAGGGGCCCCGCAACCAGGGACGAAAGGGAAATCCCAGCACCGGATGGCGGGTGAAGGCGCCGGCAAAGCCGATCATCATGCCGATGAGCAGCCGGTCCGTGACAATGGACCAGAAAATGGGATTCTTGATGGAAAAGAGTCCCGGTTGTTCCTGACCGGCCAGCCAGGCGCACAGCAGCCCGAAGGCCAGTCCCAGACCCATGGAGATGTGAAAACGTGTTTTTCTCATATTGATGGCACCGCAAGGAGAGGGGTGAAGGATTGCTTTGCCATGCATTGGACACCAATCGGCGTGATTTGGCAAGAATTGTATACGGGGGCGCTGCGTGCTTGCATTGTTGCCGGATGTTGTGTTAACGTAGCATAAAGTCAAAAGAATCAACAGTCTTGATCATTCCCGACCCCATGCGGTTCTTTTTTGGAGAGTTCCTTATGAAACACGGGTTTGTTGTGCCTTTGTTGCTGACCGGACTTGTGCTGGCTCCCCTGCAGGAGGTGCGGGCGGATGCCGGGCAGGGGGCAGCTGCCGGGATGGTGACCGGGGCCTTGATCGGCAGTCTCTCCGGACCTGCCAAGAACCGGTTGGAAAACTCCCTGATCGGCGCCGTGGCCGGGGGACTTCTGGGCTATTCCGTGGGCAACGAGCGGGAGAAACAGGGGCGGGGGGTGGTCTATCGCTCTTTGGAATATTCCCCTTCGTACCAGACCACCACCTGGGTGAATCCGGAGTCCCGTGTCTCGTATGTGGTGACTCCCCGTCCGGTGACTCAGGTGCAGGGGCGGAGCTGTCGGGAGGTGGAAATCCAGGGCGTGATCGACTCCCGCCGGGATACCATGACCGGTCTGGCCTGTCGGGATGAGACCGGGCAATGGCGTCTGACGGATCGGGTCTCCGTGGTGGCGGCTCCCCCCCAGACGGTGGTGGTGACCCGTCCGGCTACCCGCTATGTGGTGGAGGAGTATCCGCCGCCGGTCTATTATCCCGCGCCGGTGGTGGTCTATCGGGATTGGGGCAGGCCTTATTATTATGGGCACCGTTATTATGATCGGCCCTGGCGCTATCGGTATTGATCCGGTTTGGCCGGGGCGCGCATGATGCGCGTGCGTGGCCTGGGTGAAACCCAAGAAGGGGTTCGGAGATGCATCTCCGGACCCCTTCTTGGGTTTTTGAAGCCGCCCCCATGTGGGGAGGTGGATTCAAAGACCCGGCGGCAATGCGGGACGTGGGGCCGGAAAGGCGCCGCTTTGCGGCTTTGCTGGGCGCGCGCGGGAATTGCTTTGGCAATTCCCTTTCGAAAGCGCGCCAAAAACAAAGTCCCAAGGGCTTTGCCCTTGGATCCCACCAGGGGGATAATCCCCCTGGACACCTGTCAGTAAAACACGCATCTCCCCGCAGGCAGATCAACCTTTGAGTTGCGGGGTAAAGATCACCACCCGGTTGCGGCCATTGTGCTTGGCATCGTAGAGCGCCAGATCCGCGCACTTGATCACCTCCCAGATATCCTCTCCGTCCGCCGGGAAACCGGCCACGCCGATGGAGATGGTCTTGCGCATGATGCCGCTGGAGACCGGAATTTTCAAGGCCGCCACCGCCAACCGGATCTTTTCGGCCAGTCGTTCCCCGGAATACTCGTCCCCCTCTTGCAGGATGACCACGAACTCCTCGCCGCCATAACGGATCACCATGTCCGAGGTGCGCACCTGACCCGCCACCGCTTTGGCCACCACCCGCAACACCGTATCTCCCACATCGTGGCCAAAGACATCGTTGACCTCCTTGAAGTGATCGATATCCATCAGCAGCACGGACAAACGGTTTTTCTTGCGTTTGGCCGTGGCCTCCAGGGTGCCGACATACTCTTCCAGGAAACGACGGTTGTGCAGACCGGTCAAGGCATCCCGCAGCGCGGATTCCCGCAGGGTATCCAGCAGACGTTTCGCCTCGACCGTGGGGGCGGACTCCCGCATGTAGGCCTTCAGGAAAGGCAACAGACGCTGATACAACCGGCCATGAACCCGCTCCATGACAATCTGCACCACATTGCCCACGGTTCCGGAATGGAACACCGGAATGCAGATGTGACCGAGATCCGGTCGGTCATGGGCATGCTTGAACTGATTGCAGATCATTTGGGTTTCGATGGAGTCGATGACGTGTCCGGTCCGATGGGCGCGGCAGGAGTCGGCCTGGAAGAGAATTTCCGGATTGCACCACTTGCAGACCGAATCCAGTTCTCCATCCACCACCACGGGTTTCATGTGATTCATGCCCGGGGTGGAGACCTCGTAGATCGAAAAGGTGTGAATCCCGAACTGCTCCTGCAGCACGTGACCGATGCGGAAATAGACCTCGGACTTGGTGCGATCCTCTTCCACGGACTGCTTGAACTGGGCGATTTCCAGCAGGGTTTCCACCATTTCCGTGGTGGTGGTGATCAGGTTGGTGTGGCCTTCCGCCTCGTAGCGGAGCAGTTGGGAGACATCCCGGGTGATGGTCCCCAGGCTCTCCTGGAGATGTTCCATCAACTGGTTCATGTCCCGGGAGATGTCGCCCATTTCGTCGTTGCCGGTATAAAGAATCCGACCGTTGAAATTGCCATCCTTGGCCTTGGCCACCACCTGTTGCACCTCCAGGGCGGTGGCCACCACCGGGGTCATCTGACGCCGGTAGAAGATGGTCAGAAACACGGCGAACAGAATGACGATCCCCGTCATGACGCCAATGGTCAGGATGGCTTTTTGCTGAAGTTGTCCCAGGGAGATATGGATGGTGATGGCGCCAAGCACCGCCCCGTTGGGGGTGTTGTGGCATTGCAGACAGTTGGGTTCGCCGTTCTGGGTGGCGATGAAGGGAATGGTGCCCCGGAAGATCGGATTGGATTCGTCTTCCAGCATGCCGTAATATGGCTTGCCGGTCTCCATGACCCGTTTTTCCACCGGATCCAGATCCTGTTCTCCGTCCAGCCCCTGTCCGAACTGGCGGATGACATCCGGAGAACGCATCACCCGGGCCACCAGCAGGCCATCCACTTCGGCCAGACGTTTGAGGAAGGATTTCCGCTGATTGATGACCCCGTTGATCATGGCTTCGGTCAGACTGACCCGGACCACCTCGGCGGCGGAGCGCACATGCTCCCGGGCCGTGGAGAGGGAGAACTGTCGGAAAAACAACAGGCTGATGGCCAAAATCAGGACCGCCAGCGTACCGGAAAGAAAAATGGCCAAAAGAGTGGTTTTTTGCTGCAATTTCATGACAGGCCCCGCTTTGCCCTTGATGGTCCGTAGTGGACAAAAGGTTAACGCATTTTCAGTACGGATACAAAAGATGAATGCATCCTAAATTCATTTTTTGGCCATTTCCCGGCGTGCCAGACGTTGTGCCGCCTGATCGGCGTGCAGACGCTCCACCAGGCGGCCATTGACCACACAGATCTCCTCTCCCCGGGCCCGCGCCGCGTTCCATGCGTCGAGGACGGCCCGGTCCTCCCCGGCCTGCCGCTCCGAGGGAAGAAAGGCCAGATTGGCCGGTTCGATCTGGTTGGGGTGAATGACGGTTTTGCCATCGAAACCCAGAAGAGAGCCGTCATGACATTCGGCATGGAAGCCTTCCGGATTCTTGAGATCCACGAACACCCCGTCCAGGATGCGAACCCGGGCGGCCCGGGCGGCCAGGAGGGTCTGTTGCAGGGCGTGGCGCAGTCCGATCCGTTGGGGATCTCCGGGGATCCCCAAGGCCCGGGTCAGATCCGAGGTGCCCATCACCAGACAGGTGACCAGGGGATGGGAAGCGATCTCGAAGGCATGGCGCACCCCCAGAGGGGTTTCGATCATGGCCCACAGGGCGCAGGGGAACTCCCGAAGCTGTTCCAGGCGATAAAGATGTTCCGCCGGGCCGTCGAGATCCGCCGGAGTTTCCACCTTGGAGATGACCACCGCATCCGGCAGACCGGTCAACACGGCATTCAGGTCATCCTCCCACAGGGGGGTATGGATGCCGTTGATGCGCACCACCCGGGTCTGGGGATGACCGGCGGGGGTGGTCCGCAAGGTTTCCAGCACGTTCTGGCGCGCCTGGGCCTTGGCCTCCGGAGCCACGGAGTCTTCCAGATCGAGGATCAGGCCATCCGCGTTGAGGGTGGGGGCCTTGGCCAGTGTTTTGAGATTGGAGCCGGGAACATACAGCACGGAACGCAACAAAGCGGTCTGGATGCGCGGTTTCATTGACGGGGCCCTGAAATGAGGGTCATAGTATTTTCACAGTCTCTCATGGTCGTTCCACCCACCCCTTTTTATACAGAGAATAACCGGATCATGCCACGGAAAACCAGCGAAAAACAGCTTTCGTTACGACAAATGGCGCGCATGCGCGTGGCCCGGGGAATCCGTGTCGCCCATCATAACAGAATTGACCAGGATCAAGACAGGGAGTCCGGCATTTCCGATGAAAACAGTCCCCAGGAGACCGGACGGGTGGTGGCCCATTTCGGGCTGAACGTGGAGGTGGAGGACGCCACGGGAGCGCGGTTTCGTTGTGCGGTGCGGGAGGCGCTCCTGAATGATCCGGTCTGCGGAGACGAGGTGATCTGGCAGCGTGTGGGGGACAGCCAGGGGGTGATCGTGGCGTTGCGGGAACGCCGCTCCATGTTGCAGCGTCCCGGGCCCTATCAGCGTTTGTTGACCGTGGCGGCCAATGTGGATCGGATCGTGGTGGTGGCGGCGGGCAACGGTTTCAATCCCGGACTGGTGGACCGCTATCTGGTGGCGGCGGGCAAGGCGGGCATCCGGCCTGTGCTGGTGATCAACAAGATGGATCTGGTGACCGATCCGGCCCTGCTGGAGGCGGCGCTGCAACCTTACGGACGCATGGGGTACGGGGTGTTTCAGGTCTCGGTTCTGCTCGATGCGGGACTGACCACTCTGGAAGAGGCGCTGGCCGGGCTTACGGCGGTCTTCGTGGGGGAGTCCGGGGTGGGCAAATCCTCTCTGGTGGGTCGCTGGGTCCAGGACGAGACCCTGAAAACCGCCGAGGTCCACTCCTCCACCGGACAGGGACGCCATGCCACCACCACGGCCCGGCTCTATCGTCTGCCCCGGGGCGGTCTGCTGATCGACTCTCCCGGGGTGCGGGAGTTCGGCCTGCATGGGGTGGTCCGGGAGGAGATTCCCGGACTGTTTCTCGACATGCGCCCCTTTCTGGGGAGTTGCCGGTTTTCCGACTGCCGGCATCTGCGGGAACCCGGTTGCGCCCTGCGGGGGGCGGTGGCGAGCGGAGATGTGTCGGAAATCCGCCTGGCCAGTTTGTTGAGGCTCATGGAGTCGGTGCCCTCGAAAAATCCCTTCGGATCCCCCGGCGGCGCGGCCCGGGATGGGAATGACAGAGGGCAAAAAATGGTGTAAGCTGATTTTTTTTAACCGATCAGCCGGATCAAGAGGTGATACCGTGAACACCACACCCCGCATCATTCCCATTCAATCCGCCGAACCCGCCCAGTCGGCAGACGCCCCCCCCACCCGCACTCCGTCCGAGGAGTGGAACGATGACCGGATCGCCATGGATCAGCTCAGCCGGGAAGGCAATTGGCCGGAAGTGCTGGTCATTCTCAAACGGCTCTCCACCAAGCACAAAACCACCGAAATCTACAAGGCCCTGGCGCAACGGATCTGGGTGGGACTCAAAACCCAGGCCCCGGCCATCGAGGTGGTGCAATCCCTGTTTCATCTCCTCAACACCCTGGGTCCACGGCATGATCTGGCTCCGGCCATCTGCGCCCTGGCCCATCTGCTCGCCAAACACCGCACCCCGGACCATCCGGATCGGGATCTGGCCATCGGCCAGTCCCAGCAGATGTTCTCCCTGGTCTGCGACACCTTCAACGTCATCGGCGAGGAGGCGTTCCATATCTGGGTGGAAGGCAAACAGCTTAACGATCCGGATCACTACATCCCCACCATTCTGAAAGGGCTGGAAATAATGGTCGGCGACGACTGGTGGATCGACCGGGAGGCTTTGCAAAAAGATCTGGAACAAGCCCAGAGGGCCGCTTGATCTGCACCGCCATATTGAAAAGAAAGGCATGGGTTGTCTGGGGAGTGCTTTTTTGCATGATTCCAGGCAACCCGATCTCTCTTGTCGCCATGAGTTATGCCGAAGAGAGAGAAAAAACCGCTGACGAAAAGCCCCTGGCTTATTCGGTCGCCCTGATCGGGCTGGAGAGCGATCCGGAAATGGCCGAGCTGGCCACCGATCTGCTGGTTTCCAAACAGAAGGAGAACGATCCTCCCATCAGCCGTTATCTGCTGGTGCGGCGTCTGGATCAGGATCGGAAGCGTCTGATCGATCTGGTGAAATCCCGGGGCTTTTTCGACGGGGAGGTGACGGTGGAGCTCCGGGGGGAACCCAACTCCCTTGAAGTCAAATTTCACGTCACTCTCAACGTCCGTTACCTGCTGGGGAGCAGCCGTTTGCAAGTCAATCCCGGCGAGGCCCGTTTTCTGCCTCCCCCCTGGGAGAAGCTCGGTTTGAAGAGCGACGACCCGGCGGACAGCGCCCGGATCATCCAGGCCGGAACGGCCCTGGTGCAGGCCGCCCAGGAGCAGGGGTTTCCCAGAGCCCGGATGGTGAAACGCCAGGTGAAACGGGATCGGGAGAGCCATCGGGTGGAGGTGATCTATCATCTGGAGACCGGCGTTCCGGCGCGTCTGGGCGCGGTGGTGCTGCAGGGCGCCCAGGGGGTGGACGAGGCGTTTCTGAAACGCCGGGTTCCCTGGAGTTTCGGGGTTCCCTATCACCCCAAACGGCTGGAGGAGACCCGTCAGGCGTTCACCAGCACCGGACTGTTCGGGGTGGTCCGGGTGCGTCTGGCGGACAAACCGGACGCCCAGGGACTCTGGCCCGTGGAGGTGGAACTCAAAGAACGCAAACAGCGCACCTGGAAGGCGGGCGGCGGGTTCAGCACCGACCGGGGCGTGGTGGTGAATGGCGGCTGGGAGCATCGGAACTTCGCCGGTTCCGGAGAGCGCTTCAAAAGCGACGCCTCGGTCGGGGTGGGGAGTCTGACCATCTCCGGCGGACTGGAGATTCCCGACTACCGCGAACGCGGGCAGAAGTTGAAATTCTCCGGCAAGCTGGACAAGGCCACGGAAGAGGCTTTCGAGAACGTCGCCCTGGAGTTGGGGGCCGGAGTGGTGCGTCCGGTGTTGTCGCCGGGGGGGGAGCTCTCCCTGACGATCCACTATCGCCTCTCCCACGTGCTGGAGACCAGCACCGCCATCGAATCTTCCTACAGCGTGGCCTCTCTGCCTCTGGGGCTGACTCTGGATCGCACCAACGACCCCCTGGATGCCCACGAAGGGTGGCGTCTCTCCACGGAGATCGCCCCGTATGTTGCTGTGACCGGCAAGAGCGTCACCTTCTGGCGGTCAAACAACAAGGCGAGCCGTTATTACACCTGGCCGGAGGAACCCCGGCTGGTGCTGGCGGGCCGGGGGGAGCTGGACATCACCCAGGGGGCCGGCCAGGAGGAGATCCCGGCGGATACCCGGCTGTATGCGGGTGGCGGGGCCTCGGTCCGGGGCTACGGCCACCAGATGGCCGGCCCCCTGGACACGGCGGGCAAACCTTTGGGAGGCCGTTCCCTGCTGGCGCTGGGGGCCGAGGCCCGCTATCGGATCACCGATCCGGTGGGGGTGGTGGCCTTTCTGGACGGAGGACGGGCCTTTACCGCCGAACTGCCGGACAAGCATCTGGATCTGCTCTACGGGGCCGGGGCCGGGGTGCGCTACATGAGTCCCATTGGTCCGCTGCGGCTGGATGTGGCGGTCCCTCTGGAAAGACGGGGCACCATGGACGCCCCGTGGCAACTCTACATGAGCATCGGCCAGGCGTTCTGACATGAACGTGGACCCTCCTCCTTCCTCCGCTTCCTCTCCACCTGAATCTCCGTCTGTGCCCCCTTCTGCGCCCATCCCACGGCGGGGTCTGTTGTCCATTCTGTTCAAGAGTGTCGCGGCGCTGCTGCTTTTGGTGGTCGGAACGATTGCGGCGGGTGGGGTGCTGGTGTGGCAGTGGGAGCCGGTCCGACAAAGAGCGCTTGCCGCCCTGGAAGCGGCGCTGGATCTGGAGGTGATCCGCTTTCAGGGAATCGGGATGGAGGGGTGGGGCGCGCTGCGCCTGGAGAGGCTGGAGATCAAAGACCGACAGGGAAGCTGGCTGAGCGTCGAGCAGGCCACCGGGCGTCCGGTGTGGGGAGAACTGGCCCGGGGGGTGATCCGGATGGAAGATGTGCGGGCCAGACGGGTGGGGGCCTCCCGCCCCCCCATTGCCATCCCGGCATCGGCTCCGGTTTCGTCCCCCTCCGGCGCGGTGGCCGTTGCATCCGTCCCGTTTCCCGCCGAGATCGGCTTCGGCGGGTGGTCCTGGCCGATCCCTCTGCGCATTCAGCTTCCGGACGCCCGGGTTGACCATCTGGAGCTGGGAGAGGCCCTGCTGTTGGCCCTGCCGCCGGTCTGGCGGCACGTGGTGGCATCTTTGCCCGCCCAGGCCACGGTGGCCATCGATCTGGCGCAACTGACCGTCGCGGTCAACGAACTGCAGGCCGCCTCCTCTGACATCACCCTGACCGGCAACCTGCTCCTCGATCTGGACAAGGAGACGATCCAGGCCGACTTCCACGCCACACTTCCCGAGGTCTCCCCTCTGTTTGTCCAGTGGCCCGATCTGCCCCTGCAGGGCGCGGCCCAGGTGGATGTCAACCTGACCGGGGCCATGATCGCACCGATCACCCGGATCGATCTGGCTTCAGCCATCCTGCGCCGTCACGCCGGCCAGGCCCAGGATGTGCGTCTCGCCCTGACCATCGATCCTCCGCCCCTCACTCCCACCCCGCTCCCCTGGCCCGCGGGCATGCGCCTGAAAGGTCAGGGATCCATCGGCGCCCTCCATCCGGATCCCCCATGGGGAGCGGAGTGGCCGACGCTGCATCCCGACTGGACATTCGACGCCCGTTTCACCTCGGCCACCACGCTCCAATTGGAACAACTGACCGTCAACAACGCCCCCGCATGGACAGCCACGGCCCAGGGAGAGCTGCAGTGGGCCGCCTTGAGCGGCAAACTGCGCCTCAAAGCCCAAAGCGGGGATCTGACCCCTTTTGCCCGGCTGCTGCCCTGGCCGCTGCGTGGGGGGGCCTCGGCCACCCTGGAGGTGACACGCACCGCGGATCAGAAGCCCTTTGACCTGACCCTCACCCTGGACGGAGAGAGACTCCAGGGGCTGCCGGAGGGGTGGCAACCCCTGATCGGCCCGAAACCGCACCTGCAGGCCCACGGCCTCATCCGACCGGACAAGGAGACGCTGGAGGCGCAACAATGGCGATTGACCGGTCAGGGGATTCGCCTGGAGGGGTCGGGAGAGCTCCACTGGCCAGACCGGAAGCTGGCCACCCGGTTCGAGGGCCATGTGGCCGATCTGGAGGGTTTCTCCCGGCTGGCCGGCAGGAAACTCGCCGGATCGGGGAGCGTCAAGGGTCAGATGAAGGGGGTGTGGAGTCAGCCGGCGATCACCCTGGCCGGAGAGATGAAAGATCTGCGGGTGGAGAATCTGCCTTTCCGGCAGGTGCGTTTTTCGGCGGATCTGGCCGATCTCTCCCGGCAACCCAACGGGGTGTTCGATCTGGACATCACCCAGCCTCAGGGGGTGCTGGCGCTCCACACCCGTTACCGGCTTGTGGAATGGGAGCGGCTGCAACTGGATGATCTGAAAATCACCGCACCCCGCACCCGCCTGACCGGCAAGCTGGCCGGGGATCTGCGCCAGGGCCGGGTGACTGGACAGCTGAAAGGGAGCATCGAGGATCTGGCGGCGTTGCAGGGGTGGCATGGTCAGAAGATCGGGGGTCGGGTGGAGTTGGATCTGGATTTGAACCAGACCCGGGAGGGGGCGCCCCAGGGACATGTCCATGCCCGGATCAAGGATCTGACCGGGGCATGGGGCCGCATGGAGGGGTTGCGTCTGGATGGGCGGGTGGGTCTGGAGCGGAACAAGCCGGTGGTGGAGGCGGATCTGGAGGTGAACCGCTGGCAGCGGGAGGGGCTCAAGGTGGAAGGGATCAAGGCCCGGGCCCAGGGGAATCCGGAGCGCATCCAGTTCTCCGGCGAAGGGCGGGGTCTGTTGCGCTGGCCGTACGCGCTCTCCCTCAAAGGGAGCGTCCAGCGCAAGGGGGAGGTGACTCAGGTGGAGGTGGGAGAGCTGAATGGCCGACTGGACAAGGAGGCGCTGCGCCTGACCAAACCACTGTTGCTCACCCTGGGGGAGATGGGAGTGGAGATCAAACCCTGGGAAGCCACCCTGGGAGGAGCCCGCCTGAACGGCGCCTGGAAACAGCAGGCCCAGCGGGTGGATGGCCGGATGGAGCTGCAGGGTGATCTGGCCCTTTTGAACCGTCTGGGGCTTTGGCCCATGCGGGGCAGCGTCAGCGGGGAGATTCAGGTGTCGGGTCACGCGGACCGCCCGGATGTCACCGCCAAGGCCACCCTTGCCAAGGGGAGATCTTTAAGTCCGGGCATGCAGCATCTCCCCCCCTTGAACCTGAATCTTCTCGCCCAGGTCCACGGGGGTCGGGAGAGCCGCATCGAGGCCGTGGCCCAGGGATTCACCCATGAAGATGCCCGGGGAGAGCTGCTGCTGCCGGTGCGCATTCAGGCCCACTCCCCGTGGCTGGAGTGGATGCAGGCCGAACCTTTGCAAGGCAAACTGCACGCCGGGGTCAATCTGGCGGATCTGGGCAAGTGGCTGGGGCTGGAGGATCGGCAACGCATGCAGGGGATTTTGCAGATGGATCTGACCGCCTCGGGCACCCCGAAAGAGCCCAGGATCAATGGCAGCGCCCTGTTGAAGCAGGGCCGCTTCGAACTGGCGGAGGTCGGCACCACCCTCCACAACATCGATCTGCGCCTGCGGGCCGACGGGGACGCCTTGATTCTCGACACCCTCCAGGCCACGGATGGCCAGAAAGGCACCTTCGCCGCCCAGGGCCGGATCGGGTTGGATCCCGGGAGGCATTTTCCCGTGGAGATCCGGTTGGATCTGACCCAGGCCATGCTGGTCCGGCGGGACGATGCCCAGGTGACGGCCAGCGGACCGTTGCGGATCCAGGGGAACCTTGCCGAGCCTTTTGTCAAAGGGACACTGATCATCCATCGCGCCCTGTTGCAGCCGCCCACGGGAACGACAGCGGAAATTGCCGTGGTGGAGTTGGACGAACTCCAACCGGCCATGGCGGATGGCGGTCTCTCCTCCCGCAGCGTGGCAGGGGGGGCCGGACTGGAAATCTCCCTGGAGATTCCCGGACACGCCTTTTTGCGAGGTCGGGGTCTGGATGCGGAGTGGAGCGGCGATCTGCGGGTGTCTGGAACATCCGTCGAACCCCAGATCGCCGGACAGTTGCGGGTCAGGCGGGGCACTCTGGATGTGCTCGAGAGGCGTTTCCAGTTGACCAGCGGCGCGGTGAACTTCGATGGCGCCTGGCCCCCCGCCCCCTGGATCGACATGGAGGCCACGGTCCGCCGGGGAGAGATCACCACCCATGTGGGGGTTGAGGGGACATTGCAGCATCCCAAGGTGAAACTCACCAGCGAACCGATTCTGTCGGAGGAGGAGATCCTTTCCCACCTGTTGTTCAACCGGGCCTCGGACAGCATCACTCCGGCCCAGGCGGTCAAGCTGGCCATGGCGGTCAAATCCATGCAGGGGGGTGGACCGGGAATCATGGGCAAGCTGCAAAAAGAGTTGGGCATCGACCGGCTGGATGTGGGGGGCGAGTCGGTGGAGACCGGCACGGTGAGCGCCGGGAAATACCTGACGGACGAGATCTATCTGGAGGTGGAAAAGGGTATGAAGGCTGATTCGGGTCGGATCAACGTGGAGGTGGAGATGACCCCGAGTCTTTATCTCAAGACCGGCGTGGACGCCAAGTCCAACGGCGACATCGGCGTGCAATGGAAAAAGGATTATTGAATCAAACCGTATCCATTCGGGATGCGTTGTTTTACGGAGAGGGGGCCAGGGGGATTATCCCCCTGGTGGGATCCAAGGGCAAAGCCCTTGGGATTTTGCTTTTGCCTTTGGCGCGCTTTTCAAAAGGGAATTGCTAAAGCAATTGCCCGCGCGCGCTCCACATGCCGCGAAGCGGCGCCTTTCCTCGTTGCCGCATGTCTGAAAGTCAACATCCGGAACCGGGTGCGGTTCAGAGGCGGGGTCATCCCCGCCTCTGTGAGAAATCCCCTACAGAAACAGACTCCCGGCAAAAATCAGGTAGAACCAGGAGACCAGCGACAGCCGGAACCCGGAGAGCGCCCCGTGCCGGAACAGGTAAAACAGCACCCCGATGGAGAGCATGGTCACTCCGGCGGAAACGGTCAGGGAACGGTCGAAGATCCACGGGGTGAAAAAGAGACCAAAGGCGGATGGCACCGTGGCCTGGATCATCATCGCGCCGCTGACATTGGCCAGAGCCAGCCGTTCCCGGCCCTGTTTCACCCAGATGAGGGCGTTCAGGGTTTCCGGCAGTTCCGTGGCAATGGGACTCAACAGCAGGGAGACCACCTGGGGGGCCAGACCGAACCAGATGCCCACCTCCTCCACCCGGGCCACGAAGATATGGGATGCGCCGAAGATCACCACCAGGGAGACCCCGGTCTGCAGCATCACCCAACCCATGGAGGGGGATTCATCCCTGGGACGGAACCGCAGGGGCTCCAGATCCTCCGCCGCCTCCTGCTCCCCGCCCAACTCCTTCATGACATAAAGACCGTAGGCCGCCAGAAACAGCACCCCCAGCCAGGGCTTGTAGGCAAAGGCCATGAAGCCCAACGCCACCTTGAAGACGAAGATGGACAAGAACCACCCCTGATCCCGGCTCAGACGATGGCGGTCCACATCCACCATCACGGTTCCCGCCGTGCTGCCGTGGCTGCGGGCATAGGCCATCAGGGCCAGACCCACGATGCCGTAGGTGATGGTGCTCAATACCATGGGGCCGGCCAGGGCCGCCCCCACGCCGATATCCTTCTGGGCCGCGCTCGAATTGAAAGCCACGGCCACGAACGTGACCACGCTCTCCGGTAGGGCGGTGCCAAAGGCGGCCAGCAGGGTGCCGGTGGCGGTCTCCCCGAGACCGATTTTCTTGCCCAGCCATTCGATGGCGTTGACAAAGAGTTCGCAGGCCAGATAGATGGCCACCGCCGCGGCGATCAATACCACAAAGCTGAAAAACATCCGACGATTCCTTTCGCGAGATTTCTGGAAGATGATGACGCAAAGCGCAGACGACCAAAGATGACCGACCGTGGTCACTCCAGAAGCGGATGACAGACAATGGCGGGATGGGAGAAACGGAGGTGCATGGAATCAATATGGGGGGGCCGGACAATGACTGAAGACTTTTGTGCAGGCGCGAACGCGACCGGTCCAACCCCCGTTGGCGGTACGTTTGCGCCCAAAGTCTCGTCATGTTTCCGGCGGGTGGCTCATGGCCACCTTTGCGGAGCGCGTGCGCCATGACCCGGATTGAAAAAATGGGTCAGGCATGTTGACGCACGCCCTCCTTCAAACGGTCCTTGTTCGGCCATTGAAGGAGGCGACTACTCCCCTTGAAGAAACATCATGGTCTACCAGAAGGCGGGGATCTGTCAAGGGGGGGTGCGGTTGTTTCAGAGATCGTTGTGTCGCGCCGCTTCGACAAACAACCCGTCGAGTTCATGGAACAGGTCATCCCGCAAGCGGTTGAAGCGTTGCAGATCGTTGCGCACCTCCTGGCCGTTCTCGTGGGCGCGGATGATGTTTGCAGCCAGCGCGTGCACCTGTCGATGCACCTGGTCCACCGCCCCATGGGAGGCCAGTCCGGCAAACCGTCCCCCTCCTTCGGAGGAGAAGAACCATTGACCCAATTGACAGGCATGGTCATCCCCGGCCTCCTCCGGGCTCATGATCCCTGCGCCGTTGATCATCTCCTCCAGCTTGCGCAGCCACTCCAGATGAGCGGTCTTGACCCGGATCATGTCAAAGGGCGGGGCGCCGGTGTTCAAACTGGCCTGAACATCGTTGAGACGCCGGGCGACACTCTCCAGGGCGTCGATCAACAGGGAGATGGTGTGGGCGGTGGCCTCCAGACGATGGGAGGCACCCCGGGTTCTTTCCATGTTCTCCCGCACCCCCTGGGAGGCGACCACCGTATCCCCCACCGTGGACAACATGGCCTGGGCCAGATTGTTGGACTGGGCCGCCTGGGTGGCGGTCTCCTCGATGGAGGAGGCCATGGTGGTGGCGGTCAGGGCCAGCTCCCGGGAGCCGTCCCCCAGAGCGGTGGCGGTACGGGCGATCTCGTTGACCGCGCCCCCCAGTTCCTGGGAGCCGTGCATCACCACATCGGCGGCCCGGCTCACCCCGTCCATGGAGAGGCTGATCTCCTTGGCCACCATGGACTGCTCGTCTGCGGCCAGCACGATCTCCCGGTTGACATCCGCCAGCCGCTCGATGGCTTCGGTGATCTCGCCCACGGCCCTGGCCGCCGCATCCGCCTGCTCCTGGATCTCGTGGATGCGCCGACCGATATCCTGGGTGGCTTCCGCGGTCTGCCGCGCCAGATCCTTGACCTCGTTGGCCACCACGGCAAAACCCTTGCCCGCATCCCCGGCCCCGGCAGCCTCGATGGAGGCGTTGAGAGCCAGCATGTTGGTCTGCTCGGCGATGTGATTGATGGTTTGCACAATCTGACCGATCTCATGGGCCGAAAGGGTCAACTGCTCCATCACCGTCTGTCCGCTCTGGGCCTGGGTGTTGGCGCGCGCCGCTTCGTTGTCGGCAATCCGGCAACGATCCCGCACCTCTTCCTGACTGGCGGTCAGACGGTCCATGCTCTCGGCCACATTGTCGATCATGCGGCTGACCTCTTCCAGACTGCGGTTCACCTCCGCGACATTGGCGCTGATCTCCTCGGCGGCGGAGGCCAGAGTCGAGGTGTTGACGCTCCCCTCCTCGGCGGCCAGGGAGACGGTCCCAGCCGCCCTGGATTGCTCGATCACCGCATGCCCGATGTCCCCCATGGAGTGGACGATGTAATCCGCGCCGGTCTTGACCTGTTCCCGGATCAACCCCTCCAGACGGGCGTTGCCCTCCTGGGCCTCGGCTGTGGTCTGTCGCACCTCGGCGGCCACGGCGCTCAACCGTTCCACCGCCTTGGCGATCTGTTCGCTGACCGGCGGCAGGGTGGACATGCCCTGCAGACGGATCAACATGATCATCTCCCGCAGCCGTCCGGCCATGGCGACGATCTCTCCCAAAAGTCCGCTGCCCGGACCATCCCTGCCCCGAACGGTCAGATCCCCTCCGGCAATCCGCGCCACGATCCGGCTCACCTCCGCCGGTTCGCCACCGATCTGATGCAGCACACGGCGCACCCCGACCGCGGCAAAGGCCAGGGAGAGCAGGGTCAGAATCCCGAACACCCACAAGGCGGCCTGCAGCAACCCGGATGACCGGGCGCCGATCTCCTCCTGCATGCGGCGCGCCCGCTGTTCGATGCGCTCGGACAACTCCTCCACCAGAGGTTCGATCTCCCGGACCGTGGTGCGCATGGCATCGATTTTCGATTTCACCTCGGCGGCGGCCAGATTGCCCCCGCCAGCCTCCACCGCCTTGACCACCTCCAGGAACACCCCCCGGTAGCGAACCACGATCTCTCCGATCCTTCGGGCATTCCCGGCGTCCTTGTCATCGGCGATGCGGGGATGGCCGGCCAGTTCCGTGGCGATGCCGGCCTCTTTTTCCAACGCGACGGTCATCGCCGTCAGACGCTCCACCTGCCTGGCATCCCGGCCCAGCAGAAAATCCTTTTCGCTGCGACGGCACTGGAGCATCAGGGTGTTCATGCGGTGGGTGGTATCCTTGAACCGGTCCACCACCTCTCCCATCTCCGCGTAACCGCTCACCGTGACCCGCAGGCTGTAGATCAACAGCCCGCCGCCGGCCAAAGAGGCCAGCAGCAGCGAAGCCACGATGGCAAGCATGGTGGTTCGCAATCCCCACCCACCCACAGCCTGAAGTTTCTTCATGGGTCTGCCCGTCAATAAAAAGGACCTGGAGATGAGTCATCAAAAATTAACGCTTCTTCACGCCGCATTCTAGTCGCAACTTCCGGAAAGTCAAGCCGACGGCGGGCCATTATCCTTGTGTTTGGTTAATTTTCCGCTCTCTGCTGCGTCACTCCTGGACGGCATGAGGGGAATTTTCTAACATTGTCCATTGAATCTTGAATGCGCATGCGCCACTGGCAGGCGGAAAGCGTGTTTTCCTTGGGTCTTTAAGGAGTCAACGTGCATGGCGGGACACAGCAAATGGGCCAACATCAAAATCCGCAAGGGCGCACAGGACGCCAAACGGGGCAAGGCCTTCACCAAACTGATCCGCGAGATCACCACCGCCGCCCGCATGGGTGGCGCTGAACCCTCTTTCAATCCCCGTCTGCGGGCGGCCATCCTGGCGGCACGGGCGCAGAACATGCCCAAGGATACCATGGACAAGGCGATCAAACGGGGCGCGGGGGCCGAAGAGGGCACCGACTTCAAGGAGGTGCGCTTCGAAGGGTATGGTCCTTCGGGGGTGGCGGTCATCGTCGAGACCCTCACCGACAACAACAACCGTACCGTGGCCGATGTCCGGCATCTGTTCAACAAGTATGGCGGCAACATGGGCTCCTCGGGTTGCGTCTCCTATCTGTTCGACAAGAAGGGTCAGATCCTCTTCCAGGGGGTGGACGAGGAGAAACTCATGGAGGCCGCTCTGGAGGCCGGCGCCGAGGACATGCTCGCCAGCGACGGCGAATGCGAGGTGCTCACCACTCCGGAAGATTTCGAAGCCGTCCGGGACGCCCTGGCCGCCGCCGGATTCAACAATCCCATGGCCGCGGAAGTGATCCTGCGTCCCCAGAACACGGTCACGCTCCAGGATGAGAAAAACGCAGCCACCATGCTGAAACTCCTCGACATGCTCGAGGACAACGACGACGTGCAAAAGGTCTACGCCAATTTCGACATCCCGGATGACATCATGGAACGGCTCGGCTGACCGGGCGATGCGGGTTCTGGGCATCGACCCCGGCACCACCGCCACCGGTTGGGGGGTGGTGGAGTCGGCAGGCTCCCGGTTTTTGCATGTGGCCCACGGCTGCATTCGCACCTCCTCCGGGGATCCCCTGCCGGAACGGCTGGGCCGGATCTTCGCGGGCTTGAGCGAGGTGATCCGCATCCATCACCCCCAGGCGGTCACCGTGGAAGAGATTTTCGTCTCCGTCAACGTGCAGAGCGCCTTGAAACTGGGTCATGCCCGGGGTTCGGCCATCGTGGCCGCCAACGCTTCGGGTCTGCCGGTGTTCGAATACACCGCCCTGCAGGTCAAACAGGCGGTGGTGGGGTATGGACGGGCGGAAAAACAGCAGGTGCAGGCCATGGTGCGCATGCTGCTTTCCATGAGCGTCGCCCCCCCCCAGGATGCCGCCGACGCCCTGGCCGGAGCCCTGTGTCATCTGCAGAGAAGCTCCGGAATCGGCGCCCACCTCCAGCGGGGAGTCGCCTCATGATCGCCCATCTGCGTGGCCTGCTGGCCGAGAAGGAACCCCATCAGGTGGTGATGGATGTTGGTGGTGTGGGCTATCGGGTCT
>JADGAB010000330.1 GCA_015232245.1 Magnetococcales bacterium
AATTTGTTGACCCAACAATTTTCATCATTAGAGATAAAACGATGGCGAGCCTGGGCAGAATGGATGGCGGACAAATTCCAACGGACTTCTTCCGCTGTTGAAGGGCGGAATGGCTGGTTGTCACAAATGTACCACAATGGAAGGGGGCTTTCATTTCGACGTCTCAAGGCACTTACTGTGATCCATAACTATTATCTTAGACGTAGCGATGGTACGACTGCCGCAGAACGGCTTTACGGGACTCAATTTCCAGATCTGTTTGAGTGGATTGTCGGCAGAATGGGAGAGTTGCCATTGGCAAGAAAAGCGCGGGAACGGAGGCATTCTAACCCGTTGATTCTATTAACTGTCCCGGCTTAAGTGGGAGGCCAAGAAATTTGACGGAAAGGATTTTTTTAGTACATTTTCATACCGTGATGGAATAATAGAAAATTTAAAATAAAGTTAGCTTTGTGTATTCGTTATCATCAATCAAAAAAATAGGAGGATTATTGTGGAAGATCGATCACAAAACAATATCGAACGGAAACTCACGTCAAGCAAGATTGCCATGTTGCGTGAGGTTTTTGGGAATTCAATTGATTATTCCAAAGTCACCCTCAATAACCAAGCAATTTCGAATGAAAAGTCTGGTGTTGTATTTAATTAATCATAAGCAAACCCCTGGCTCTGCCGGGGGACTCACAAAGTTTGACATTTCAGGCAATATTCCATGGTTTGTTGGCCTCTTGGTCGTGGGTGCCTCAGCGTCTGGGGAAATGGGGCATGGACGAACTCAAGACTTTGGAATTTTCCCGGACTGCTTTTCAACGATTGCGAAAAGGCCCCTTTGAGGGGCCAGCAATCGAAAGCCCCCGGCTCTGCCGGGGGATCGTTACTCTTTTAGTCTATCATAAACACATATCCAGGGGAACCATCATGGCTTTCATAATTGAGAAGATTTCAGATGAAGACGTTGTAAAGTATAATATTGAGGCTCTTTGGAAAAAATATCACCCATTTGCAGAAAAACTTCCTGGATTTTACTATTTATGGGTAGTTGATAAGGATCGCGACATATATTTCATGCGGGTAGAAAGTGGGAAGGATATAGATACATCGAATCAAATAGGATTTGAATTGGTATGGGGAGGAGTGACAATAAAAGCACAATTAAGAAAGTTTAGCGTTCAATGTGATGACGAAAATACAGAAATTGTTGAGTGGGTGATGGAAAGAATTTATCATCACGATGATTGTCCGTACAGTAGAGATGAAATTATTTCTATTCTCAAAGAAGCGCTAACATCTTATGGAAGAGGGTTGCCGTATGCTAAATATAAAAACGGCGTGCTCGTCAATTATGTTGTATTGTTCAGATTTTGATTGTGGAGAAATTAACGATGACGACCATCACTGCTGCTGAGGCCAACCAACTTATTCTCGATCGTCCGGCTGACTTTGCCACCAAAGCCAGTTTTCTCGATTTGGTTCGCAGAATTTCTGTTGATGCACCAGGTTCTGTTACATTGTTGTATGGGCAACCATTTGGCCAGGATTTGTATGGGAACAGCATAAGTTCAGCGACATTGGTCAATCAATTTGTTAGTGATGGTGTTTCTGTTCGAGTGATCAACAGGACAGAACTGGCAAAGTTCTTGGATTATGAAACTAATCTTACATTGCGCGGATTTTTTGATAGGTATTTTGGAGACCCGGATGCAAACGGATCTCCTGCCAACCACCTCCTTTACGATCCAACCCCCGAAGACGGTGCCTGGGCGAACGGTTCCAAGCGTTTTGTCGAGGCCACGGTCGGCGAAGTCATCACCATTACGCCTAACGCCACCATGGATCGTGTGTTCGGGGCAACCGAGTTGCCCGCCATCCTGGACAATCCAGCCTCCACCGTCACCAAAATCAACGGTTTTCAGCGTGACGACCTGGTGCGCGCCCGTGATCTTTTGTTGTCTGAAGGGAAAGTGGGCAGCTTGACCGAAGCCAACCAGTCGATCCTCGATCTGGTGAATTTTCAGTCGCGTACCAGCGCTTCGTTGTTGGAGGTGGTGAGCGGTCCCTGGGGTGGCATTATCGCAGTAGGTACCGACAAATATTTCGGACGTGTTGCCCCATCAACCACCGGCACAGTATTGCCTGCCGGCATGACTCCGGATGTTTCCATTGGATTGGATGCAATCTTAAGTGGATCCATCAAGCTTGCACCTGAAACAATACAGAGTATAGGTTTGGCTCGTGAAACTCTGCAAGTCGTCGCACAGGAAAGATCTGCTCTGGCTGCGTTGAATCCTGGAGATGTTGCGGCCAGCCATATCGCAGCCGATCTTAAAAGTCAATTTGGACAACTGGACAGCGTGTATAATATTGCTCGCGCCATTTCAGATCCGATATTTTCAGGAAAAGTGACAACGTTGACCGGACTCATGAGCTTCCCAACCGATTGGTTCAATGAGACCTTGCCTGGCGATAGCACACAAACCAGGTTGGAATTGCTCCTGAGCGACTCAAAAGTTCAGACCATTGACGGAATTTCCCGGCAATCGTTGATTGAATACAGAGATGGTTTGATCAACCGTGGCAAAACCCTGCAGGAAGCATTTAATTTAGTTGGTGAACGGCTTGTCCTGGAGTCGCATTTCAATAACGTCGGACTTGATGTGGCAATTAATGCTCACGGCGAAATCGTATGGGTAGATAACGCCAAACTGTTTGGAGACTCATCGCTTAACAATTTTTTTCCGCAAGAACTCGTGACTCATACCACTATAGGTGAGCTTGGCGGGGAAAGGTTCGCATCGCAAAATGAGGCATATATGCGTGTGTATGACTCCATTGTGCGCGAAGGCGGATTTGCGTCCACGCTGGGGAAAGCGGGGTCTGTACTCACTGTGGTGGGTGGTGGATTTGCTATTTATTCGTATCTGGAGACGATCAAACAAGCCGAAGCCTACAGTGCGCAGGGCGACGATGTGCGCGCGGCAGAGACAATCCGCAGTTGGGCGGTCGAGATGGGAGGAGGTGTGATTGGTGGCCAGATCGGCTGGAGCATCACCGTTCCGATTGCAACGGCACTTGTCGGCATGGGTTCTTTGCCGGTTTGGGCCGGAGTGGCATCGGTTATTGGTGCCTCCCTGCTGGCAGGATATGTGGGTGGTCAAGCAGCGATTTGGATCGATGAACAACTGATCCCCTCCGTGGATCTGATCAAGAATCTGGTGTCCGACCCGGCATGGCAGGAAAAAGCCCGGTTGGATGCCTCGACGGTGCTGGCGTGGAATCAGGCTGGTACGGAATTGTCGCAGATGAGTTCTGCGGCGTCTGCTGCCTGGGAAGGGTTGACAAACGCCCTCGCCGAAGCCGGTCCGCAGGCCGCCTCCCGATTTCTGCTGTTTGCCAATGGCATCATCCAGAACGTTGACAACATCCCTCAGAACATTGTCGATACTTATCACTCCGTCCAACAAACCTGGGGACAGATTTACGACAAGATATCCACTG
>JADGAB010000331.1 GCA_015232245.1 Magnetococcales bacterium
CCCTGGACCCCACCAGGGGGATAATCCCCCTGGACCCCTATAAGTAAAACTACGCATCCCAAAATGGTTGCGGTTTATCGAGAAGAATGGCAACAAATCAGCCAACTCCCGACTCACAAAACAAGAAATTCTTGCAACTCCAACCTTCATTCAGAACAATCACCAACCGGTTTCCGAACCTTCACACCATCAAAATGCTTATTTATTCAGCAATCCGTACATGTCCAGCAAAAAGCGACATCGCTCTGGGTATGTGTCACTCTGACAGTAATTTTGTTCTGTTTCCTGGTTGTCAATTGTTAACATCTGCCGTGTAATGGAGAAAAAAATGAAGCATATTCTGGCTGCTGGCGCTCTGTTCGGTTCCATGCTCTTCGCGGGCAACGCCATGGCGGAAGCCAAACAGGACTTCGACCTGACCAACAAAACCGGCTACACCCTCACGGAAGTGTATGTCGGTCCCACCAAATCCGATGACTGGGGCGACAACATCCTGGAAGGCACCATGCCGGACGGCTCGACCCTGCATATGCGCTTTCACCGCGCCGCCACCACCTGCAACTGGGATCTGAAAGTGACCTACGACGACAACTCCAGCGCCATCTGGTACGACGTGGATCTGTGCGCCATCTCCAAGATCAAGATCCGCTGGAACAAACAGACCCAGGAGACCACAGCCGAAGCCGAGTGACCTGTTGTCTGACCGGTTTCCCGCCTGACCCCCGGGGGCCATTCCGGCCCCCGGAACCTCCCAATCGCATCCGCCCCTCCAAGAAACATTGCATTAACGTAACAATACGGGTTTAATCCGGTTGCGCGAACCCGGACCAACGGTCCGCGACGCGATTCTTCCACCGGGAAACTTTAAAACCCTCATTGCATCGACTGGAACCCAGACATGGCCAGAATGCTTTGTTTTGTCTTGTGTCTGCTGCTTGCGCCGCCGAACGTGGCCTGGAGCGCTCCCAACGGCGACAGCCGGGAGACCCAGATCTCGAAGAAACGGACCAAAGCGGCCAAGCCGCAGAAAGGGGCCAAAAACGGCCACAAACCGGTCAGCGAGGAGAACCTTCCCCCGCTGGATGGCACCTCGCGGCTCGGCTATCTGCTGATGGACATGAAAACCGGGCAGATTCTCGAATCGCAACACGCCTCGGAACTGTTCATTCCCGCCTCGGTGGCCAAGGTTCCGTCCACGCTGGCGGCGCTGCACATTCTGGGGGCCCAGCACCGCTTCGTCACCTCGGTACAAACCCCGGGCAAGGTGGTCAACGGGGTGCTGCAGGGGGATCTGATTCTGGTGGGGGGCGGGGATCCTTCGCTGAACATGAGCGGCATGATCGATCTGGTGCATCAGTTGCAGAGTCAGGGGGTCCAGCAGGTGCAGGGTCGCTTTCTCTTCGACGAAACCGCCATGATCCCGGAGGCCAACATCAGTCAGGAGCAAAACGACGAAGAGAGCTACAATCAGGGATTGAGCGCCCTCACCTTGGACGCCAACCGGGTGCGGATGCGCTGGATGATCAACAAAAGCGGGCAACTGATGACCCAGACCATGCCCAATCTGCGCCACATCATCATCTCCTCCGCCCCCTCCTCGAAAAGCGGACCGGCGCTGCTCTATCTGGGGGGTGAGAAGGAAGAACGGTGGAGCCTGAACACCCGGGGCGGTCGTTCCGGTTGGGACTGGATTCCCCTGAAAAGGCCCGGGCGGCATGCGGCATTGGCTTTCCGGGCCCTGTGTCATCAATCGGGGATCGCCCTGGGCGAGCCGGAGGCGGGACGCACCCTGCCCAATGCCACGGTGCTGGCCAGCCATGCCAGCGCTTCCTTGAGCGAACTGGCGGATTCGGCCCTGGGGCACAGCAACAATCTGTGGACCGAGATGATCGGCATCATGGCCGCCTCCCATCTGACCCGGCAACCCCAATCCTCTGTCAGCGCGGCCCGGATTTTAAGCGAATGGCTCAAGCGGCAGCTGCCCCAGACCGACTGGAACGGTTTTCATCTGACCAACAGCAGCGGCTTGTCCGCCACCAGCCGGGTGACGCCCCGCCAGTTGGTATCGATTCTGTTGCTGGCCAACTCGGCCCCCATCGGGGATCGCACCTACGCCTCCCTGCTGCCGATCTCCGGCTGGAAAGGAACTCTGGCGGGTCGCTTCACCGGACCGGATGGCGCCATGCGGGTCTGGGCCAAAACCGGCACCATCCTGTATGGCAAAGGACTGGCCGGATATCTGTTCACCCGTCAGAACAGCCAACTGGTCTTTGCGGTGTTTGCCAGCGATTTCGAGAAACGCAGGCTCTTTGATGCCGACAAGACCAGCCACACCGCCGATGAACTCCACCGGGGAAAACGCTGGAACCATGTCGCCTGGGGACACATCTCGGCACTGGTGGAACGGTGGCTGCGGACCTACTGAAAAACCCCACAGCAACAGTCTTATGGCCTGTTTATTGCAAATCCTCCAGCATAACCGTGTCGGCAACGCCATGCATTCCACGCACAAGGGAATCGTGACATGTATCTGGAGCACTTCGGACTGCAGGGCCCGCCTTTTGCCCTCACCCCGCACGGCCCGCTGTTTTTCGCGGGCGCGGAGCGACAAGAGACCCTGAACCGGGTCAACGCGGCCATCGCGGCAGAGGAGGGATTCATCGAGGTCAGCGGAGCCGCCGGTTCCGGCAAGACGGTGCTGTGCCGCATCCTCTGTCAGCAACTCGCCCCGCGCCACCGGCTCGCCCTGCTGCTCAATCCCAATCTTCCCGCCGAAGAACTGCTCCCGGCCCTTCTGAACGAATTCCGTCTGCCCGTCCCACCCCGCCACGAAAAATTGGCGGCCCATCTGCTGCTGCGGGACCACCTGTCGCAAACCCGGCTGCAAGGCCAACGCGCCCTGCTGTTGATCGAGGATGCCCACTGCATGCCTTTGGCCACACTGGAGGAGCTGCGACTGCTGGGCAACCTGGAGACCGATCAGTCGAAACTGTTGCAAGTGGTGCTCTTTGCCCAGCCGGCTCTGGAAAAAAAGCTTCAGAACAGTGCGGCCACTTCCTTTCAGGAGCTGATCACCACCCGTCTGACCCTGCCTCCCCTGACCGTCCAGGAGACCGGAATCTATCTGAATTTGCGCTTGCGGGCCGCGGGATACCCCCACGACCGACTCTTCTCGCCCCTGGCGGTGCGTTGCATCCATGCCGCCGCCCGGGGAAGAGTGCGCAGGATCCATCTGCTGGCCCATCAGGGGCTGCAGAATGCCCATGCCGCCTCGGTCCGACGGGTCACGGCGGGGCACATCCTGCGGGCCATCACCCGGGAGACCCCGGCGCAGTTCCTGTTCGACGGCTACCGTCCCTTGCTTGCCTCCGGAGCGGTGGCGGCCCTGGTTCTGGCCGGAATTCTGTTCCAGGGCAACGGCATGCCCGCACCGCACACCCAGACAACCCGGCGTCTGCCAGCAGACCCACCGCCGGTTCAGGT
>JADGAB010000332.1 GCA_015232245.1 Magnetococcales bacterium
GAAGAATCCCCCAGACCCCCGCTTTTTTTTCACCAATAAAATCTTCCCGCTTCACCCGGGCCGACCGTGTTTATCCACATAGGGGTTCTCCCCGCCGCTGCTGCGAAAATCGAGACGCACCGGCACCCCCTGAAAGCCGAACTGCTCCCGCAGCCGATTTTCCAGATAGCGCCGATAGCTCTCCTCCACCGCGTCGGGACGATTGACGAAAAAGACCACCATGGGCGGAGCCACCCGAACCTGGGAGACAAACCGGATGCGCACCGGACGACCGCTGCGCCGGGGATGGGGATTGGCGGCTTCCACCTCGGCCAGCCAACGGTTCAGCACCCCGGTGGAGACCCGCTTCTGCCCCGCCTCCCACACCTTGCGCACCGCCGGCAACAACCGCTCGACCCCGTGGCCGGTGTGGGCGGAGAGAAAAATCACCGGCGCATGGGAGAAACGGGGAAACGCCAGACCCAACTCCCGCAAGAACGCCTTTTCCGCATCCCGCCCCCTGGAGACCGCATCCCATTTGTTGACCGCGAAGACCAGACCACACCCCTTCTCCAGGGCGTGCCCGGCCACCCGCTGATCCTGCTCGCTGATGCCCCGCACCGCATCCAGCACCAAAACGGCGGTCTTGGCCCGCTCCATGGCGTTCAGGGCCGCGATGGCGGAATATTTCTCGATGCGCAACGAAATCCGCGCCTTGCGCCGGATACCGGCGGTATCCACCAGAATGAAACGGTTTCCCTGGGCATCGGTCAGGGCCGTATCCACCGCATCCCGGGTGGTGCCGGGCTGATCCGAAGTGACCAGACGCTCCTCTCCCAGCAACCGGTTGACCAGAGTGCTCTTGCCCGCGTTGGGACACCCCACGATGGCCACCCGGGTCACATCATCCCATACCTTTTCGGCGGGATCCTCCTCCTCTTCCGGACGCTCCGGCTCTGCGGCGACCGGGCAGCGCGCCGAGGCCAGACGCAACAGATCCTCCACCCCCACCCCGTGCAACGCGGAAATGGCCACCACCGGAGAGAGTCCCAGTTCGTGAAACTCGACGACCCCGCTGCCGCCCACGTTCCCCTCGGCCTTGTTGACCACACAGATCACCGGCTTGCCGCCCCGACGCAACCGTTTGGCCAATTCCAGATCATCCGGCAACGGACCTGCCCTGGCATCCAGAACGAACAGAATCAGATCCGCCTCCTGAACCGCCAGTTCCGCCTGATGACGCATCCGCTCCAGCAATGGCTCGTGGGGAACAAACTCGAATCCCCCGGTATCCACCACCCGGAAGCTGCGGCCACTCCAAAGCACCGACCCGTATTTCCGATCCCGGGTCAAACCCGGCGTGTCATCGACCAAAGCATCCCGCGTCCGGGTCAACCGGTTGAACAGCGAAGATTTTCCCACATTGGGACGTCCCACCAGAGCCAGCAGCGGCCCGGACACCTCCCCGACGTTACGGGTGTACTGGCGCTTACTCATAATGCACGAGATCACCCTTGTTGGTCCAAATATAGAGGCCATCCTCCATCGACACCGGCTGGGAGAGGACCGGACCGGCCACCGGCTCCCGACCGAGCACCCGTCCGCTGGCCGGATCCAGGGCAAACAGCCTGCCCTGATCATCCGCCACCAGAAGCCGATCCTTGTAGAGCACCGGAGAGGTCAACAATCCCTCGCTCAGGCGGACACGCCACAACTCCGTCCCGTCCTCCTCGGTGAGCGCGGAGAGATGACCATCCATGTCCACGACAAACAGGCGACCCGGACTCCACAGCGGTTGCCGTACCGCCGACAGTCGCCGCTCCCAGATCCGGGTGCCGTTGGAGGCCAGACAGGCGACGACCCGACCCTGATGATTGACCACAAACGCCCGACGTGACGCCACCCGGGATCCCTGTTCGGCGGTGAGCACCACCGATGCGTCCACATCCTGCATCAGGTCGAGTTCGCCACTGCCCCCCAGCACCCGCAGATTGTCCGACCACACCTTCTGTCCAGTGCCGGCGCGCAAGGCGAACACCTCTCCCGAGGAGTAGCCGATGAACACCAGACCATCCGCCGCCGCAGGGGTGGCGGAGCCCATCACCACCAGCCCCTCAGCCGGCGTGGAGTGACTCCACACCTGCTGTCCGGTGGCCGCGTCCAGGGCGAAAGCCTGGTTGTTGATGGTCAAAAAGATCACCTTGCCATCGGCCACCGTCGGGGCGGAGTCCACGGTCATGGGCACCCGGGCGCGCCACAACTCCTTGCCGGACTCCCGGGACAAGGCGACCATTTGACCCTGTTCGGTCCCGGCATAGACCCGTTCTTCATCCACCCCGACCCCGCCCATCACCGGCGCGCCCAGGGAGGCCTCCCAGCGGACCTCGCCGCTCTTGCGATCCACCCGGGAGACCTTGCCCTGGAAGGTGCCGACAAAAACCCCGTTGCCGCTGACCACAATCCGTCCCGGCTGCACAAAGTGCTTGTCCGGCGAACCCGCCAGGGAACGTTTCCACGCAAGACGCAACCCCGTGGCGTTGTCCGGATCCGGGGCGCGAAACCGGTTGCTCTCCTTTTCATCCGGCTTGCCCGCCCCCCCGAGCCATTTCGGGGCCGAACAGCCGGCGAGCATCCCCATCGCCAGGGCCAGCGCCAATCCTTTTGCCAATGCACTCTTGCGTGTCAACATGTCGCATCAACCTCCCATCCGCTGGACCCGGCGCTCCAGCCGCTTGCGCAGGCCGCTTTCGGGTTTCAAGGTAAGCGCATCCTTGTACAGAACCAAGGCCCCCTGGGCGTCCCCCTGGGCCGCGGTCAGCACACCGGCCAACTCCAGGGCGTGGGGCTTGAACACCGACTCCCGGGGAATGTTTTCCAGACGCCGCAAGGCCCGTTTCGGATCATCGGCGATGACGAACGCCGCCTGCATGATGGCCAGATTCTTCAAGGGGGGTTGGGCCATGGCGGCCACCTCCTCCAGCATCAACGCCGCCTCGTCCGACTTGCCCTCCCGGGCCAGCAGGCGCGCCTCGGCAAAGCGGGCCAGCAGCGCGTAACCGTGATCCCCGTATTCGCTGGCCAGACTGGTCAACTCTTTGCGGCCCGGGCCCGCCTCGGCCAGGGTCATGCTGTCGAGGGCGGTCAGGTAGCGTTGCGCCACCTCCTGATCCCGTTTCTTCAGATGATCCATCCACCCCACGTAGGCGAACAGTCCCACAAACAGGGCCACCAGACCGCCGATGATCCAGTTGTGGTATTTGATCCAGAATCTGGCGACGTTCTCGGCCTCCAGTTGTTCATCCACTTCCTCGAAAATTCCTTGCACTTCCATCTGGGCCACGTTCGTTCCCCTTTGCTGCTTAAAGGTTGCTCTCTGCCAACAAAACAGACAACCGAGCCTGCAACTGCTCTTGTGTCACGCTCTCCTGGTTGCCGTGTGCCATTGTCTTGATGGTCGCTCTGCCTTCCTGCGCCTCCTGGCCGCCGATGATCA
>JADGAB010000333.1 GCA_015232245.1 Magnetococcales bacterium
GGCATGCCGGCCGCCTGTCTGGCCGCCGACACCCGTACCATCCTGACCTCCCGGGCCTTTGTGGAGCAGGCCAAAGGCAAAGTCCCAAGGGCTTCGCCCTTGGATCCCACCAGGGGGATAATCCCCCTGGACCCCTATAAGTAAAACTATGCATCACAAGATGGTTGCGGTTTGGATTTCCAAAAGAAAGTCATGCGGAACTGCGAGCACTTTCTTCCCCGACCACGGTTACATGGGGTGGCACCCGCTCCGTGGCAAAATGCAGACGCAGAAAATCGTTCAGCACGACAAGAGGCACGGGTTGCTCCCGGTTTTGGGCATCGATCCAGGTAACCTCGCCGCAACGGACGGCATCATGCAACTCACCTATGGCATGCCAACGCGCGATCCGTTCCCCGGAGAGGGACAACAGGCGTCCGCCATGCTCCTGAAACCGGCGCAGCAGCCGATTGGTCTCCGGCCATTTGGGATGTGGCGGAATGGGATGACGACCATCGCGCACATAGGTGATCTGTCCACCCGGATGGTTCTTGAGCCAGACCAACCCCTGTTCCAGAGTATGGATCACCGCTTTTGGGTGAAACAGCGATTCAACCAGCCACAGTCGCGCCGGACGACCTTCGCCCGCAGACTGTTCGAGCGACATCTCTTGCGCATCTCCCGCCTCTGCGGGATTCTCATTCCCCAACAGATAAAGCCGCAAAACCTGCAGGATTCGTTCAGGCCGCATGGGGTCGGCACGCCGACGGACGTTTTGCGCGGGACTTGTCAGGGACTCCCAGACCTTGGCCAGACGCGACTCCGGATCCTCGACCACCCGGGCGGGCAACTCCAGCATCTCTTGCAGACGGCGGTTGGCCAGAGTCAGGACAATACGTGGGGCATTGCGACCCGGAGCGATGGATTCGAGCAGTACGGACGGATCAAAAAAAAGCGCTTTCATCCCCGCAGTACCCAGCACCGCCTCCAGGCGATCGCGCACCAACATCTCGGCCTCGGCGCGGGAGCAGCCGGTCATCTCGAAACGGTTGCTCTCCAGACGCCCCACGGTCTGGGCGTTCCAGCGCTCCAGACGCAACGTCTCCCAGAACTGCCCGCGCGCCAGCACCACCGGCAAGGCTGCGGACATCCGGTCCACCAGGAAGGTGAGCATGATGTCCATGGCCGCATGCTGAACCGGCGCGCGCAGATCCTCCAGGCGATCGAAACAAAGCAGCATCGGTCGCTGAACATGGGCCAACAGCGCCCCCAGGCCGATCAACAACGCGCGCGCCTGCTCTTCGATCTCCTCCAGGCCGGCTTCGCTCCGATCCAGACGGGCCGGCAACAGCGTGCCACTCACCGCGTCGCCTCGCAGCCAAGCAAGCGCCTCCCGCCGCACCTCGGGCGAGGCGGGAAGCCAGCGCACCAGAATCTCCGCCACAACGAAGGCCTCCTGTGGCAACGCATCGAGAAACGGGGCCGCGCGCACCTGTTGCCACCATTTGGCGGGCGACCCCTTGCCCTGGCGCATTGTTTTAAGAAGTTTCCGGATCTCCTGGAGCTTTCGTTTCGGTGAAAAGCGCGGATGCCGGCTTTCGACGATCAGCAGGGCTGCCAGATGATGCCAGGAGGAGAGATCTCCCGCATCATCCGGCGGGTGTCTCAGACAATCGGCGATCTCCCGCAACAGATAGCGAAACGGGGCTGCGCCATTTTCCGGGGGGGTCACCAGGACGAACGCCCCGGCCTGTTTCTCCTGTTGGCAGGCGGTGCGGAGCCGGGCAAGCAGATGGCTCTTGCCGTTCCCGACCTCGCCAAGCACGAGTGCCGCCAGGGGTTCGCCGGGCGAACGGGCGATCTGGCGGAACAACCGGATCACCCCCTCAAAGGGGATGCGGTTGATGGCTGGCACATCCACCCCGACCCGCTCCCAGGGCGAACCGGTAGCCACCGAGGCCAGAGGGTTGTTCCGAATCAACCGCTCGCGCACCCGTTCGGCGTTCATGACCTTAAAGGATCCAGCCAGTTGAGAGTGAGATAACGCATGCCGTTGCGATCCAGAAAAGCGTTCTCCAATTCGGCGCGGGTCAAGCGCGTGGGATCGCCCTGGTTCAACAGGACCCGCTCGGCGGCTTGCAAACGGAGCACGGTCTGATCAAAGCGCGTCCGCTCCCAGCCGAGATGGGCGCGCAGGCGGTGGATGGCGACAAAATTCCGGCCCTGGCCGAGTTCCAGAAACGCCCGATGCAAGGCTGTCTCGTCATCCGGAGCCGGGGGGTGCTGTATGGCCGTTGCGACATTCGGGGCCGGGAACGGTTGATGCAGGGCTGTTTTGTCATCCGGGGGCGAAGATGCGCTCCTTGCCACGAAGCCTGGCGGTTTTTCCGAGGCGGAGAGACGCAAAATGGGGGTGAAATCGGCTTTCAGCCCCACGCAAAAGATCTTTTCAGACTCCAACAGCCGCGTCAGGGCCGGAGCGACGCACGCCTTGGGCATGGGCAGGTTCAAGGCCAGTTGCGCCGGAGTGAAGAGGGTCAACCGTCTGGCTTTGTTCAGCAAAAAGGCTTCATCTGGCAGATTCAGCGCCACATAATGGGCGCGTCCTCCCTGGACAACGCGGAGCGCCTCGCCACAATGCCGCTGCAACGCCGCGCTTAAAGCAGCGACAGGATCGCCCGGCGTCACCCCAAGGATACGCGTCAAAGCCGCGCCGATTACCTTGAAAAACTCGTTCCGGGAGACAAAGAGCTTCTCCCGGGCCTGCAGACGATCCACGATGCGTTGGGCGATCTCCGAATTCACGACAACACCGTTTCAAGAACGAAAGAGTCGAACCACTCCCATACCGCATCCCGAAATGAGAGCGATTTAAACGACCAAATTTTCCAGACTCACCGATTCAGGTAAACTCCACCGGGCACACCCATCCCGGTGGAGCACTGCCATTACCATGCAACCGTCAGCTTCACTCAAAACGGATCAACAGGAGCGCCCCTACACATCCCACGGAGGCGGCGGAATTTCCGCCTGTTTCTCGGGGACCGCATCCGGAGCGGACTCCATGTTGCCTTCCTCGGCCTTGCCTTCCGCGCCATCCGTTCCAACCCCATCACCCGCGCGACGGGAGGAGGCCGACGAACGGCGTCTGCGTCTGCGGCGGGGGGGGCGCGCTCTGCCTTCCGCTTCCACAGTCGCGCCGTTCTCTCCCTCCTCCAAAGATGTCTCTTCCTCGGCAACATCCCCGGTTTCAGGAGCCGCATCGACAACAACGGCAGGCTTGCGGGAGGCTCTGCCACGGACCGGCTCCTTCACCGGCGGGGCCGGCTCCTTCACCGGCGGGGCCGACTCCTTCACCGGCGGGGCCAGAACATACAGGCCCGGCGTCTCGGCTGCCAGCACCCCTTCCACGACCGATGGATTCTCCTCCTGCTGCTCCTCCTCCTCTTCGGACTCCTCCGCGCCAATCTCCCCGT
>JADGAB010000334.1 GCA_015232245.1 Magnetococcales bacterium
GCAGGAACGCCCCCCACCCACCCTGCCCCCGGTCCATCCGGACGGCGCGTGGAAAAACATGGTGATCGACGACGATCCGGATCTGCATCCCCTGACCCGTCTGGTGCTCAAGGATCTGATTTTCGAGGGTCGGCCCATGACCTTCATACACGGCTACTCCGGCGCGGACGCGCGTCATCTGCTGCGCCAGCATCCGGATACCGCGGTGATCCTTTTGGATGTGATGATGGAGACCGACCGGGAAGGATTGGATGTGGTCCGTTTCATCCGGGAGAACCTGAAGAACCTCTGGGTCAGGATCATCCTGCGCACCGGTCAGCCCGGGCTGGCCCCGGAAGCCGAAGTGATCGCCGAATACGACATCAACGATTACAAGGACAAGGTGAACCTAAGCAATCAGGGGCTGATCACCTCCATCACCGCCGGATTGCGCACCTTCAAACTGCTCACCACCCTGGAGAGCACCCGGCAGGGGATGCATCGCATCATTGCCGCCTCCGGGAATCTCTACGAATTCCACTCGCTGGGGCAACTGGCCCAGACCATTCTGGTACAGTTCGGCCTGCTGCTCAATCCGGATCCCCTGGAGCGAACCGCCGACTCCTTTGCCGCCACCCTCAAGCATGGCATCATCCGCATTCACGCCGCCTCCGGGGCCCATGCGGGACTGATCGGTCAATCGGTGGACGAGGTGCTTTCTTCCGCCGTGGTGGGGCTCACCTGGCAGGCCATGCGGGAGAAGCGGCATCAATTCACGGATCAGGAGTTCATCGGCTACTTCCAGGCCCGCAACGGCATGGAAAACCTGATCTACCTCCATGCCCGACGCCGGCTCAGCGAGGTGGACCGGGATCTGATCGATCTGTTTGCCGCCAACATCGCCACGGCCTTCGAGCAGTTGCTGTTGCATCGGGAGATCATCAAGACCCAGAAGGATGTCACCTTCACCTTGGGGGAGGTGATCGAAACCCGTTCCGGGGAGGCGGGTCAGCACGTGCGGCGGGTGGCGGAAAACTCCCGTCTGCTGGCCCAGTTGGCCGGGCTTCCCCACGACGCCTGCGAGCTGTTGCGCATGGCCTCTCCCATGCACGATCTGGGGAAGATCGGCATTCCGGACGCCATTCTCAACAAGCCCGGCGCCCTCACCGACGAGGAGTGGGCGATCATGCGTTCCCACACCCAGATCGGACAGCAGGTGCTGGGGGAGTCGGATCAGGAGATCATCCGCACCGGCGCGATCATCTGCGCCCAGCATCACGAAAAGTGGGACGGCACCGGCTATCCCGCCGGTCTGGCCGGGGAGGCGATTCACATTTTCGCCCGCATCACCTCTCTGATCGACGTTTTCGACGCCCTGACCCACAAGCGCACCTACAAACCGGCCTGGAGCGTGGAAAAAGCGGTGGAACTGGTCAAAAAGGACCGGGGCACCCATTTCGATCCCCGGCTGGTGGATCTGTTTCTGGAAAATCTCGAACCGTTTCTGGAGATTCAGCAGGCGTTCGATTGAACGGAGGCGGTACCATCCGATGTTCAATCTGATCTCTGCCGTCAGGCGTCACCGCAACATGCTCGTTCTGGCCGCAACCCAGGGGTTGCTGACCCTCAACAACATCACCCTGATCGCCATGACCGGTCTGGTGGGTCTGGATCTGGCGGAAAACAAGGCCCTGGCCACCCTGCCGATAGCGACCTTCGTGGCCGGAGGCGCGTTGGCCGCCCTGCCGGCGGCGCTTTTCATGCAGAAGCGCGGTCGCCGGACCGGCTTTCGACTGGGGGCCCTGCTGGGTCTGTGCGGCAACCTGATCGCCATGCTCGGCGTGTTCCAACGGGAGTTTTTTCTGGTCTGTCTGGGCAGTCTGCTGTGCGGGATCTACAACGGTTTTGGTCAGCAATACCGCTTTGCCGCCGCGGACGCGGCCCCGGAGGCGATGAAAAGCCGGGCCATCTCCCTGACCCTGGCCGGAGGCATCCTCGGCGGGGTGTTGGGTCCGGAACTGGGCAAATGGACCCGCTCCCTGATGGAGCCGATGTTCGTGGCCTCCTACGGCCTGCTGGGGCTGATCAGTCTGCTTGCCTGGCTGCTGCTGGGAGGGCTTGAGATTCCCGGCAGCGCCGCGCAGAGGGAACAGACCCCCGGACGCCCCCTGTGGCGCATCGTCACCCAGCCGGTCTATCTGGTGGCGGTACTGGCCGCCACCACGGGTTACGGAGTGATGAATCTGCTAATGTCGGCCACCCCTTTGGTGATGCTCTCCTGCAACCACTCCTTCGGCGACTCCGCCTTTGTCCTGGAATGGCATGTGCTGGGCATGTTCGTCCCCTCGTTTTTCACCGGCAGCCTGATTCACCGCTTCGGGGTGGGACGGATTTTGCTGCTGGGCATCGTCCTCATGTTGGGCTGCAGCGCGGTGGCCCTGTCCGGCAAATCCCTGTCCCACTTCTGGTGGGCGCTGCTTTTGTTGGGAGTGGGCTGGAATTTTCTTTACATCGGCGGCACCACCTTGCTGACCACCACCTGTCGGCCCGAAGAAAAAGCCCATGCCCAGGGATTCAACGACTTTTTCATCTTTGCCGTGCAGACCGTGACCGCGCTTTCCTCCGGCATGATCGTCAACGACTCGGGATGGGATGGCCTGAATCGGGGGGCTCTGCCCGCCTGCCTGGTGGCGTTGCTGGCCATCGCCTGGCTGCAGTGGCGTGAGCATGGCAAAGTCCGGTGATCTCGGCTATCCTCAAGGGAGATCCAGCCATCATGCACCATTTACCGCGACAAGGGCCAAAAATCACCATGGATTGCGATCAGATTTTCATCCGCGACCTGCAGGTATCCAGTATCATCGGCATCCAGCCCTGGGAGCGCACCACCCGACAGGAGGTGCTGATCAACCTGGAACTCGATACCGACATCACCCAGGCGGGTCAAAGCGACCGGATCGAGGATGCGATCGATTACAAGACCCTTACCAAGGGGATCATCGCCCATGTGGAGAGCGCCACCTGTCATCTGGTGGAGACTTTGGCCGAACAGATCGGTCGGCTCTGTCTGGAGCATCCCCGGGTGGCGGCGGTACGGGTGACGCTGGAAAAACCCGGAGCTTTGCGTTTCACCCGTTCTGTCGGGGTGAGCATCCGGCGTGTGCGCGCCCAGACCTAAACCGCACCCATTGCGGGATGTTGACTTTTGGAAAGCTTTGCGTATCCATCACCCAAAGGCGCCGCTTTGCGGCGGCCTGCGGGGCGCGCAAGGGAATTGCTTTAACAATTCCCTTTTGAAAAGCGCGCCAAAGGCTTAAAGTCCCAAGGGCTTCGCCCCTGGACCCCACCAGGGGCTTCGCCCCTGGACCCCACCAAGGGCTTCGCCCCTGGACCCCACCAAGGGCTTCGCCCCTGGACCCCACCAAGGGCTTCGCCCCTGGACCCCACCAAGG
>JADGAB010000335.1 GCA_015232245.1 Magnetococcales bacterium
GCTTCCGCCTGGATCAGGTATCGATTCATCTTCCCGGCATCCTCCGCATAGCGTTGGGCCAGGCTCAAGAGTCGATCCACAATCTCCTCCAGGCCGGCTTTGGCCTCCGTATTGCCGGCATCGATGGCCAGAACCAGACGAAGTTTTTCCTGGGCGCTATGCTCCCTGGGAGAGACCAGTCGCCAGTTTTCCAGATCATCCCTGGCCAGGACCAGCAACCGTTCGGTGACACGCTGTATGCCCTGCCGGGCCTGCGGGTGATCCGGGTCCAGTTTCAGAATCTGCCGATAGGCATCCAGAGCATTGCCGTCTTTGGGTCTGGTGAGCCGATCCGCCTTGAAATGCTGGTTGGCCGATTTCAAAAGGGTGGTGATCGTCTCTTGCGGGATCGTGGCTTCCTGTTTCTGTTGCTGGGGGGCCGGGTTGTCAAGCGCCATGGGTGGGTTCTCAAGGCTTGCATTCCTGTCCTGGGTGGCAGGTTGATATGCCACCCTTTCCAGATTCATCTCTGGCAAGTGGACAGGAACGGGTTCAAGCCGGTAGGGACCGTTTTGCGGCAGTTCCAAGGCCGCAAGCGGAGTGTCTGATGTGTGGGCGTCCGGCTTGAACCGCATCGATGTCCGATCCGGAGATGCCGGATCAGAGGTGTCTTTGGGAAGAGAAATTTTCTCTGCCGGTGGGGTGGCCGTTTCTTCATTCAGGGCGTTGCGAAGTCCGCCCATTTTCGCCAACAACTCATAGCCACTCTTGGTGTGGTTGAGTTCTTCGAACAGCAGTCCGTTTTTGGCGGCAAACAGTTCGTTTTCCGAGTTCAACACATCCAACAGGGTCCGCTTGCCCATTTTGAATTGATCATGATAGGAGGCGGTGACTCGTTTGCTCACCTCGAAGTGCTGCTTCAAGAAGTTGATGCGCTCCTTGGACATGGTGAGCTTGTTCCAGGCCTCCTGGATCCCCTCTTCCAGGGAACGTTTGGTCTTTTCCATGTTCTGTCGGGATTGATCCAGCAGATTGCGCTGTTCCTGAATCCGGGCGGTGCCCGCGCCGCCTTCGAAGAGGTTGACGTTCATGCGCAGCATGGCGGCAAGCGAATTGCCGGGGCCGGCGGTTCCCTGCACATTGCGATTTTCGCTGCCGGAGAGTTCCATGTCCAGCTTGGGAGAGAGGGTGGCTTTGGCGATCTCCAGAGCGAATTCCGCGGCCACCACATTCAGGCGGGCCTCTTCCAGTTCAGCGCTGTTGTGCAAGGCCGACTCTGTGGCCTCTTCCACGGATTTGGGCAACAGCTTGACAGGCGTCTGAGGCCGGAACATCTCCGTCTCTTTCAAGGGAGGCACGGCAATCAGTTCGATGAATTTCGCCTGGGCATTTTTATAGGCCGCCTGATTGGTGGCATGATTGGCCGACGCCAGATAGGTCCGGCTTCTGGTCTGGTCAACATCCGCCTCGGTGCCGGCCCCTCCCTTGAATTTCTCTTCGACCTTGCTCAGAATCCTCTGATGCAGCAAAACATTTTCTTTGATCATCTCCAGTTGGATGTACTTGAGCACCAGATCGATATAGGCGGAAACCGCCTGCAGCGCCACATTGTCGGAGACCGCCGTGAGTTTTGATTGGGCCGCCTGCAACTGTGCCTTGGATTGGGCCACTCTGGAACGCACATCAAAGCCGTCAAACACGTTTTGCCGGACGATCAGGGCCGTTTCTCCCCGGTTCATGCTCAGGGAGCGATCCGATTTGCCCGCCGCCTGATTGGCGGCCCGGGTGGTGGAGTTGTCCGATCTTTCCGGGCCGTAGCCTGCGGAGAAATCCATTTTCGGCAGGTATCCCGCCAGTGCCTGCTGCACTTTCTGATCCAGCGCTTTGCCGTACTCCTGTGCGGCCAGCACGTCCGGATAGCCTTTCACCGCCAGATCCGCCGCCTCCCGCAGGGTCATGCCCCAGGCCGGCAGGGAGGACAACGGCATGAGCAGACATGCGATCAGGGTGAGGGCGCGCCGACGGGTATCGCCTGATTTGATTCTGGATATGGTCAAGGGTTTCATGGATGATCTCACAGCCTGGAGTATTCTAACGCAAGAATTTGTTGGAACTCTTGTATCGAAAATGAATGCTTGTCAATATTTCTGGCGACATGGAACTTGATTTTTTCAATAATTTTTTCACGAATTTCCTGTAATGGCACGGAAAAATTGTGTTCCGGTGCATTTATCGCTCCCGCAAGGCATTGGCTCGCGCCTTGAGAATCGGTTTCAGGATATAGTCCAGAACGGTCTTTTTGCCGGTCAGAATATCCGTGGTCGCCACCATGCCCGGCATGATCGGCAGCATGCGCTGTTCGGTGCCCAGATGATTCTTCTGGGTGCGGACCAGTATCTTGAAAAAACTCTCCCCTTTTTCGTTGGCGATCGCGTCCGCGCTGATCTGTTCCAGAGAACCGGTCAGGCCACCGTAGATGGAAAAATCATAGGCGGTGAATTTGACCATGGTCTTTTGTCCGGGTCGCAGAAAGGCGATATCCGCCGGGCGGATCTGGGCCTCGATCAGCAGGGAGTCGTCCAGAGGCATGATCTCCACCAGATCCGAACCGGAACGGATCACCTGGCCGATGGTGTGAATGCGCACCCGGATCACCGTGCCCCGGACCGGAGAACGGATGGCGGTGCGTCGCACCCGGTCCTGGAGTCCGGTCAGGGATTCGGACAACTGGTTCAATTCGGAACGCACCTCGTTGAGTTCGGTCTGCGCCTTGGAACGGGCCACGAGAATGGGATCCTGGGCCTTGATGCGGGCCTCCTCCAGCATGGAGCGGGTGCGGGGAATGGAGAGGATGTTGTTTTCCAGACTCCCTTCCAGTTCCACCACCTCCCGGCGCATGCGCAACAGTTCCACTTCGGACATGATCCCCTTCTTGACCATGGGTTCGGTCAGGCTCACCTCCTTGCGCAGCAACTCCAGACGATGGCGCAATTGCTTTTCCGACGCCAGCAGGCCATTCAATTCATGCTGGCGCTGATCCATCTGATTTTGCAGCATGCTGATCGTGGATTTCAGCTCCTGCTTGTGACTGGCCAACAGTTTCTCTTCGTTGGCCAGCAATTCCGGCTTCTCTTCCACGACAATGGCCGGAGCCGTCATCTCTGTATTGTTGGCCTCGGCCTCCAGACGGGCGTGCCGGGCGGTCAGACCGAGAAATTTCAACCGGCTCTCCTTGAACGACGCCTGAAACTGGGTGTCGTCGATGTGCAACAATACCTGATCCTTGTTGACCACATCCCCTTCCGCCACGGCAAGCTCCGCCAGAATCCCCCCCTCCAGACTCTGCACCACCTTGACCTGTCCCGAAGGGATCACTTTGCCAATTCCGGTGGTCACCTCGTCCAACTCGGCGTGG
>JADGAB010000336.1 GCA_015232245.1 Magnetococcales bacterium
AATCAACGGAGAGTGGGCGAAAAGCAGAGCAGCGTTGCCGAGGGTCAGCCAGGCAGTCCGGGGAAGCTGGGTGCCGGGGTCGGAAAGGTGATACTCCGGTCCCCAGATCAAGGATGACTCCTCCCGGGAAGCGGGCACGGACTGATCCTCCAGGCGCACCCGGGAGGGGGAACCGGTGAGTTGTTCCAGGCGACGGGTCAACGAGTCGGTACTGGAAAGCACCTCCTGATAGCGCGGATCGACAGACAGACCTCCCAGAGAGGGAAACGGGACCGGAGAGAGCCAGGGGGTCGTCAGATGCAAGGGAAATGGCAACGACATGGTATGCTATTTGAAGCAAAGCTTCCAATCCAGGTGGATGATGCCTGCAATGAGTGGTAAAAGGTATCCCGGAACGGCTTCCCGGGCAATGTGTGCTCGCAAGACAACGATTCATTGTCAGTCAATTTTTTTCACCGGGCAACCCATGACGCCAAGATTGTTTGTGGACAGACCTTTGCGAGTCGGAGAACCCCTTCCTCTGGAGGAGGCGGAGCGTCATCGACTGCTGCGCACCCTGCGCCTGCGCCGGGGAGACAAAGTGATCCTTTTCAACGGCGCAGCCGGGGAGTGGCGCGGGGTGATCGTGGATACCGGCCCGCCTGTGATGGTGGAGCCGGTGGAGTTTCTCTCCGGTGGACGGGACTCCCCTTTGCACGTGACGCTGATTCTGGGTCTGACCAAGCACGGCGCCATCGAACTGGCGGTGCAAAAGGCGGTGGAGACGGGGGCGGACCGGCTGATCCCGCTGTTGAGCCGGTACGGGGTGAGTCGTCCGGATGCGCGACAAAGCGAGAACAAATCCCGCCGCCTGCAACGCATTGTCGTGGAGGCGGCCCAGCAGTGCGGGCGCACCCGGGTGCCGGAGATTCTTGACCCCGCGGGATGGGAAGAGCTGGAGGCGCTGCTCTCTCCCGCGCCGCGCCTGCTGTTCTGGGAGGACGCGGGGGACGCGGGGGCGCGATTGAAGAGTCTGCCCCATCCCGGAGAGGCGGTGACGCTGCTGGTGGGGCCGGAGGGAGGTCTCTCCTCCGAGGAGGTGGCATGGGCCCGGGAGCGGTTGGGATTTGTCACGGTCTCGCTGGGGCCGCGCATTCTGCGGGCCGAGACCGCGGCCATGGTGGCGGTGACGGCCTGTCAACTGTTGTGGGGGGACATGGGATAATGGCATGGCGCGGCAAGTGGCGATGGTTGGCCGGCGGAGCCGCTCTGCTGGCGCTCCTGGTGATCGGGAGGCTCTCTTTCACTTCCGCGCCCCCGGGGGTCCACTCCGCCACCCGGTTGCAGATGGGCACCCTGGTGACCATCTCGGTCTGGGGAGTGGCGGATGGGGCCGCGGAGCGGGCCATGGAACCGGCCTTCGAGGAGATTGCCCGCATCGAATCCCTGATGAGCCGTTTCCTTGCCTCCAGCCCGCTGGCCAGACTCAACGAGGCCCCACGGGGTCGGACCCACCCCGTACCCGGAGAGCTGGCCCAACTGATGGCCCGAGGGGTGGAGTTTGGCCGACTCTCCCGGGGAGCGTTTGATATCGGCCTGGGACCGCTCTCGGATCTGTGGGGCTTCTCCCGGGAGCCACCGCCCACCGCTCCCCCCTCCCGGGAGGCGCTGCAGAACTGGCGCAGCCGTCGATCCGCTCTGCAAGGCGAACAGGGAATCGAGATCACCCCGGAAGGGGTGAACCTGGCAAACGACGCGGTGGGGGTGGATCCGGGAGGGATCGCCAAAGGCTACGCGGTGGACCAGGCCATGGAGAAACTGCGCCAGGCGGGCGTGGAGAACGCCCTGATCAACGCCGGGGGAGACATGCGGATTGCCGGCAGCAAGGGGGGCAAACCCTGGCATATCGGTCTGCGGGATCCCCGCAATCCGGACGGAGTGGTGGCGGTGATGGATCTGGTCGGACCGAAAGCCCTCTCCACCTCCGGGGATTACGAACGGTTCTTTCTGGCCGACGGGGTGCGGCATCATCACATTCTCGATCCGAGAAGCGGCGAATCGGCCCGTTCCGGACTGATTTCCGTCTCCATTCAGGCTCCCGACTCCCTCACCGCCGACGCCCTGAGCACAGCGCTGTTTGTGCTCGGCGAGCAGGCGGGGCTGGCGTTGTTGCGGCTTTTTCCCGGCTGCGAGGCGTTTTTGATCCGCGAGGATTTGAGCTTTGTCCAGACCGAAGGATTCATCGCGGTCAGAAGCAAAGCGCCATGAAGATCCTGCCCCTGCTGGCGGAGAGCACCACCCCCATGGATCGGCTGGTGATGGGGATTTCCGCCCTGGGGATCGTGGCCTCCGCAATCCTGACGGTCAGCGAGCCAGGACGACGGGTCGTGGTGTTCCGGGACAACCGGCCAGTGCTCTCCCTGGCCCTGGACCGGGACGGCAAACAGGAGGTGGCCGGACGGCTGGGACCGGTGACCATCCAGGTGGAACAGGGTCGGGTGCGCCTGCTGGAGTACCAAAGCCCCCGGATGATCGGCACCCGCACCGGCTGGATCCAGGGAGCGGGACGGACCGCGGCCTGCGTGCCCTGCGGCATCGTGCTCCGGGTGGAGGGACACCCGAAAAAAAGGGAAGGATCCCTGGAATTCGACGCCGTGAGCGAATGAACGCCCTGCTGGAACTCTCCCCTTTGCGCCGGGATCTGCTGGTGGCCTATCTGGCCGCAGCCGCAGTGACCGCGCACATTCTGGAGGCGGCCCTGCCGGGCCCGGGCCCCTGGTTCAAGCCGGGAGTGGCGAATGTGTTCGCCCTGGTGGCTTTTCTGCGCCTGGGTTGGCGCGCGGCGGCGGCGGTGACTCTGTTGCGCGTTCTGGCCGGCTCCCTGGCCTTGGGAACCCTGTTCACGCCGGGATTTTTCTTGAGCCTGGCGGGGGGATGCGGGGCGGTGGCCCTGCTGGGCATTCTGCGGCTCCTCCCTCTCGGGCTGGGACCGGTGGGCATCTCCCTGCTGGCGGCCCTGGCCCACATGGGAGGCCAGACAGTGGCTGCCTGGCTGATCATCATCGGTCACGCCGGGATTCTCACCGCCCTGCCCTGGTTTCTGGCCGGATCGTGGATCACGGGGGTGATCAACGGTCTGTTGACCGCTCTTTTGCTGGGGCAGTTGGATCGTCACCGGGAGCTTCTGACCGGACCATGAACATGACCGACCCCTTGTTCGAGGATGACCAGGAGAGTCCCGAGACCCCGCCCGACGCGCCCAGGACTGCGACGCCGCATCCCTGGTTCCTGGGGGCATTGCTCGTTTCGGTGCTGCTGCATCTGCTGCTGCTGACCCACGCCCAATGGGGGGAAAAGAAGAAGAAAAAACCACCGGAAATGAATGCCATGGCCGTGGA
>JADGAB010000337.1 GCA_015232245.1 Magnetococcales bacterium
CCAAAGGCTTAAAGTCCCAAGGGCTTTGCCCTTGGATCCCACCAAGGGCTTCGCCCCTGGACCCCACCAGGGGGATAATCCCCCTGGACCCCTATAAGTAAACAACGCATCCCGCAATGGATGCGGGTCAACCTCCCGGCAGTGCTGGATGCCGGAAGACAATCACCGTTGAAAAGGATCGACTCATGGGAATGCGGATTTTACTGATAGGCGGGGGTGGTCGGGAACACGCCCTGGCATGGAAGATCGCCCAATCCCCCCTGGTGGAGAAAATCTGGTGCGCGCCAGGCAATCCGGGAATCGAGGCGCACGCGGAGTGCGTACCCATCCAGGCGATGGAAACACTGGTGGCCTTCGCCCGGGAAAAACAGATCGATCTGGCGGTCATCGGTCCGGAGGCGCCCCTGACTCTGGGCTTGTCCGACCGTCTGCGGGAGGCGGGTCTGGCGGTGTTCGGACCCTCCCAGGCCGCGGCGGCCCTGGAGGGATCCAAATCCTTCATGAAGGATCTTCTCGCCCGTCACGGCATTGCCACCGCCGCCTATCAAAGCTTCACCGACGCGGAGGCGGCCTGGGCTTATGTTCTGACCCAGGGAGCACCCATCGTGGTCAAGACCTCGGGACTGGCGGCGGGCAAGGGCGCCATCGTCTGCCAGACTCTGGAGGAGGCCCGCAGCGCCATCGAACGGATCATGATCCAGCGTGAATTCGGCTCCGCCGGGGATACGGTGGTGGTCGAGGGGTTCTTGCGGGGGGAAGAGGCCTCTTTGTTGGCCTTCGTGGACGGAGAACGGGTGCTGCCTCTGGCCGGCGCCCAGGATCACAAGGCGATCTTCGACGGGGACGCGGGTCCGAATACCGGCGGCATGGGGGCCTACTCCCCGGCTCCGGCCCTGACTCAGGCCATGGTGAACCGGGCGGTGGAGGAGATCATTCTGCCCACGGTGCGGGCCATGGCCAGCGAAGGCGCCCCCTACCGGGGGATTCTCTATGCCGGTCTGATGATCGACGGGGAAGATCTGCAGATTCTCGAATACAATGTCCGTTTCGGGGATCCGGAGTGCCAGCCCCTGCTGATGCGCATGCGCTCCGACATCGTGCCGTTTCTGCTGGCCTGCGCCAACGGCTCGCTGGCGGGCATGGCGATCGACTGGGATCCCCGGGCCGCCTTGTGCGTGGTCATGGCCGCCCAGGGATATCCGGGCGACTATCCCAAGGGGGATCCGATCCATGGACTCGCCGCGGCGGCGCGCCATGAGGATACCATGGTCTTTCACGCCGGCACCCGTTTGCAAGATCAACAGGTGGTCACGGCGGGGGGACGGGTTTTGGGGATCACGGCGTTGGGCGACGGGGTGGCCGAAGCGCAACGCCGCGCCTACGCCGCATTGCAAGAGATCTCCTGGCCGGGAGCGCAATTCCGTCGGGACATCGGCTATCGCGCCGTGGCCCGTGAACCATCCGCTTGAATCCTGAAAGGCAATCACCATGAAAGAGACCATTTCACCACGTATCGCCATTCTCATGGGGTCCGACTCGGACTGGGAGGTGATGAAAGAGGCGGGCAAGGTGCTTAAGGATTTTGCCATTCCCTTTGAAATGACCGTCACCTCGGCCCACCGCACCCCGGAGCGCACCCATGAATACGCGACCTCCGCCGCGCAACGGGGCATCGAGGTACTGATCGTCGGTGCCGGAGCCGCGGCCCATCTGGCCGGGGTGGTGGCCTCCATCACCGATCTGCCGGTCATCGGCGTGCCGTTGTCGGCCACCGATCTGCAGGGCATGGATGCGCTGCTGGCCACGGTGCAGATGCCCGGGGGGATCCCGGTGGCCACCATGGCCATCGGCAAGGCCGGAGCGAAGAATGCCGCATTGTTCGCCGCCCGCATCCTGGCTTTGCACGATCCGGACATTGCCGAGGAGTATCGCTCCTTCCGCGCCAAAATGGCGGAAGAAGTGACCAGCAAGCATCAGGCGTTGCAAAACCGCCTGAAGGAGCTTTAGAGCCTGCTGACCCTGACCATGCGCGCCGCCGTTGCCGCCCTGAAACGGGGGGAGGTGATCGGACTGCCGACAGAGACCCTGTTCGGTCTGGCCGCCGACCCCATGCATCCTGATGCATTGGACCGTCTGATCCGCCTGAAGGAGCGGCCACCGGACAAGGGGTTCATTCTTCTGATCCGCCGACAGCAGGATCTTGCTCCTCTCATCGCCCCCCCTTCCCCACTGGCTGTGCAGCTCATGGAGCGGTTCTGGCCCGGACCGTTGACCCTGGTACTGCCGGCGCGTCCGGAGATCTCCCCGCTTCTGACCGGCAATACCGGACAGCTCGCGGTCCGGCTCTCACCGGCTCCGGCGGTGCGGGCGCTGCTGGCCCTCTGGCAAGGCCCTCTCATCTCCACCAGCGCCAACCGGGCCGGGGGTCCCCCGCCCGCCACCACCGCAGAGGTCCGGGAGTTGTGGCGTGGGGAACATCTTCTTGTCATCGACGGTCAGATCCGTCCCGACGCCCTCCCCTCCACCCTGATCCGGGTGATCGGCGACCAGGCCACCCTGTTGCGACCCGGCGCCATTCCCCTTGCCGACCTGCTGCCGATCCTGCCGGATTTGCAACACACCCCTTGAACCGCGACTGTTTTTGGGTGCGGCTTGATCCTGTTGCCAGGAAATCCTTTTAAGAAATGCGTTGCAACCTCATCAAGCTTCATGATAGACTATATTTCATTGAAATACTGTTTTCAATCGATCTGTTCCGGGGACTCTCCCGGCCCCCTTGGTTGCCAAGGATGAACGAACTTTTCTGGCTATTCACGAACATACTGTACTGGAGTAAATTTTATGGAATCTAACTATTTTTTACATTTCCACACATCAAACCGAGCTGTTGCCTTAGGTCAGCATAAAGCCTTTGTCCAAGGTGTTGAGAATCATGTGATAGCGGTTTTTCAAAATATTGAAAAAGACGGAGAGGATTTTACTGAGCAAGAATATAACAGATTGTGTTCCGCCCCTGGATGGGAGGATGGACCAGATTGTGCCACGATGGCTGAATTGGCCCGGGACAAAGGAGAAGAAAATTTTGATAATCTTGTATTTGTGAAAGGGCAAATGATGAATCTGGCGACAGCCGGGCTGTATCATCTGTGGGAAAAGACACTCAAATCTTTTCTTGAACGGGAAGCTCGTTTTTTTCCGAATGGATACTTCGATAAAAAACCAATAAAGACTATCCAAAATGCCACTTTTCCAACGATTAAAGGATGGTTAGTATCGTGGAATTTGTAAGCGATCACGGGGCGTGAATGCGACCAACCTGCCTTGACACGATTAATGCAACCATGATAATGACTGTCCAGAA
>JADGAB010000338.1 GCA_015232245.1 Magnetococcales bacterium
GTTCCGCCATCAGCCTCTGCCGGGCAAAAAGGAGTCCGGAGGCCGACAGCAGAATGAAATAGAGCAGATCCGCGCTGCTGACCACCCCCATCAGGAAGTTCTGATAGTGGGTCATCAGAGAGCCGTAGGCGAGCATCTTGTCCACCGCTCCGCCGCTGGCGTTGCCCATCCAGGAGAGGATCCAGAGCATCAGCAGCACGCCAAACGAGGCCACGGCGGCCACATTGGGATTTTCCGTGGCGCTGGAGGCGGCCAGTCCCACGGCTCCGAAGGCGGCGGCGGTGAGAAACAGTCCCAACAGACCGGCCAGAAACTGTCCGGTATCCGGATTGCCGTAGGCGTAGAGGGTCAGGGGAGGCAGGGCCAGCAGACCGATGGCAATGGCCAGAAACATCAGCAGACCCAGGTATTTCCCCAGGATGATCCCCATGGGCGACAAGGGCGAGCAGGCCAGAGCCGGCCAGGTCCCCTGACGTTTCTCCTCGGCGATGAGCCGCATGGTCAAAAGGGGCATGAGCAGCAACAACAAGACCGCCGCATTCCCCAGCATGGGGGCGATGGTCCGTTCCGTCAGCGGCAGCCCCCCCTTCATGCCGTAAGCCTGATACTCCATCATCTGGATCTGGTAGCTGAGCACTCCGGCGTTGAACATGTAGGCGCAGATGGCAAACAGTACCGCCAGCAGGGTCCAGGCCAGGGGCGAATGGAACATGCCCCGCACCTCCCGCAACGCCATGGTATAGATCGCTCTCATGATTTATGCCTCCTCGCCCTCTTCCGGGCGTTCCTCGCGGGTGGTCAGTTGCAGGAATATCTCCTCAAGGGAGCCGCCCGCCTGGGTGAGTTCACGCAGATCCCAGCCCGACGCCGCGGAGAGTCGCACCAGTTCCGGCACGGGATCGCTCTCCGGAAGCGCGGTGATCAGCCAGCCATCCTCGCTTGGCGTCGCGTCGGCCACGCCGGGGATCTGCCGCAATGTCTGGAGGGTGGGAGAGTTCTTCCAGCGCAGATGGTGAATGCTCTTGCCCCGGGCGCGGGTTTCCAGGGCGTCCAGGGTGTCGTCGGCCACGATGCGCCCCTGATGGATCACCGCCACCCGCTGACAGGTCATGCGCACTTCCGGCAGAATGTGGGTGGAGAGCAGCACCGAATGTTCTCCTCCCAATTCACGGATCAAGGCGCGGATCTCGCGGATCTGGATCGGGTCGAGTCCCACGGTGGGTTCGTCCAGCACCACCACATCGGGACCGTGCACGATGGCCTGGGCGATCCCGGCCCGCTGCCTGAACCCCTTGGAAAGATTGCGCAACAACCGGTCGGTCACAGTGGTCAGACCGCACCGTTCCATGGCCCGGTCCACCGCCGCCTTGAGTTTCGCCCCGGGCACCCGGCGCAGGGTCGCCAGATAGTTCAGGTACTCCCGGACCGTCATCTCCCCGTAGATCGGGGGATTTTCCGGCAGAAAGCCGATTCTGGCCCGGGCCTCCACCGGATTTTCCAGCACATCCACTCCGGCCACAGCCACGCTTCCCTCCGAAGGGGCCAGCAGGCCGCTTAAAATACGCATGGTGGTGGTTTTTCCGGCTCCGTTGGGCCCCAGAAATCCCATCACCTCACCGCGATGCACCTCCAGGTTGATGGAATCCAGGGCCTTGACCCCGCCGAACAGCCGGCTGACTCCGGACATGTGGATCATGGTTTCCGTCATTTTGGGTGATTTTCCTTAGGCTTTGTGTGAAATAAAGCGGATTGGCCGTCTTTGCCTGATCCGGCCTTTCGACAGACATGAGTCCATATAGGCATGGTCGGGCGGGATGCAAGAGGGGGGGGAGGGAAAAATTGCTTTTGTGCGGCGGTGTGCGTATTAATCAGGCTGACTTGCCTAAAAAAGTATCAATGTGCGCAACTAATGGGCAGGTTGACATGGCCCAGGCAGGGGGATGGTAAAATAAAATTTTATAAAACAACACGTTGTCCGGCATATCCTTCCATGGAACAAAGATTGCGAAAATGGCCCGCAACCCCGGATGTTTCGACAAAGAAGGGGTCTCCGCTTTCCATTTCCATAGAGTCCAGCAAAGGCGACAGTCATGGCATTTCTTCTCACCCTCGCGGTTCTGTTGACCGTGCCCGTCAGCGGATGGGCGGCGGATCCTGCGCCGGTTCTCAACATGGCCAATACGAGTTGGCTGTTGACCGCCACCGCGCTGGTGCTTTTCATGACCCTGCCGGGTTTGGCCCTCTTTTATGGCGGTCTGGTGCGCACCAGGAACGTGCTGTCGATTTTCATGCAATGCTTTGCCATCACCTGTGTGGTCTCCGTGGTGTGGATGTTCTACGGCTATGCCCTGGCCTTTGGCGACGGCGGCAGCATGAATGCCATGATTGGCGGCCTGGAGCGGATTTTCTTGAAGGGCATCGGTCCGGATACCCTCAAAGGGGATGTGCCGGAAACCGTCTTTTCCATGTTTCAGCTCACCTTCGCCATCATCACCCCGGCCCTGGTGGTGGGCGGTTTCGCGGAACGGATGCGCTTCTCGGCGGTGCTTTGGTTCACCGTGCTCTGGCTCACCCTGGTCTATCTGCCCCTCTGCCACTGGGTGTGGGGCGGCGGTTGGCTGGCGACCATGGGATTCATGGACTTTGCCGGTGGATCGGTGGTACATATCAATGCGGGCATCGCCGCTCTGGTCGCCGCACTCATGCTGGGCAAACGGCGCGGCTTTCCCACCAGCATGATGCCTCCCCACAACATGACCATGGTCTTTACCGGCGCGGCCATGCTCTGGGTGGGCTGGTTCGGCTTCAACGCCGGCAGCGCCCTGGGAGCCAATGGCTCCGCGGGCATGACCATGCTCGCCACCCACATGGGCGCCGCCGCCGGCTCCATCGCCTGGATGACCGTCGAATGGCTTCGCCATGGCAAGGCCAGCGTGCTGGGCATCGTCACCGGCATGGTGGCCGGTCTGGGCACGGTCACTCCGGCCTCCGGCTACATCGGACCTGCGGGAGGATTGATCATCGGTGGCATCGCCGGCGTGGTCTGCTATTTTGCCACCCAGGTGGTCAAACGGACCTTCCAGATCGATGACTCCCTCGATGTCTCCCCGGTCCATGGGGTGGGAGGCATCATCGGGACCGTGCTCACCGGGGTCTTTGCCTCCCCTTTCTTTGGTGGCGTTGGCTACCCGGAAGGGGTCACCATGGCCTCCCAGGTGTGGGTGCAGTGTGTCGGCGCGGTCGCCACCCTGGCCTGGAGCGGTCTGTTGACCGTGGTCATTCTCAAGGCAATCGATGCCATCGTCGGCTTGCGGGTCTCCAAA
>JADGAB010000339.1 GCA_015232245.1 Magnetococcales bacterium
CCTGACAGACTCAAGACCCATCATTGTGGAAGCACGGAAACATTTTTGTTGACAAACAGAACAGAAATGTTAAAATCTATCCCATGAACAGCAACGAATTCAAACGGTGGTTGGCTCAGCAGGGCGCAACCTTTGAACAGGGGAAAGGATCCCATCTCAAGGTCTTTCTGAATGGGAAATTTTCTGTTCTGCCGATGCATTCCGCTGAACTGAAGAAAGGGCTTGTCGAAGGGATCAAGAAACAACTCGGCCTGAAGTGAGGTCCGCCATGTACGAATACCCGGTTACGCTCGAACCGTCTGACGAAGGTGGATTCATCGTCACCTTCGTGGACATCCCCCCGGCCATCACCCAGGGGGAGAATGAGCAGGATGCTCTGGCACATGCCGTAGACGCCTTGGAAACCGCATTGGATTTTTACATCGAAGAGCACATGCCGATCCCGGTTCCATCTCCCTCCAACGGCAGCAAAACTGTTTCACCGACCCCTCTATCTTGCGCAAAACTTGCCATCTATCAAACCATGTGGGACCAAGGATTGCGGAAAACCGATTTGGCCCATCGCTTGAAATGCCATCTTCCACAGGTTAACCGCCTACTGGATCTGAAGCACGCATCGAAATTTGAACAGGTGGAAGCGGCCTTGGCGGCTCTCGGTAAGCGCATTTCAGTCGTCATCCTTGATGCGGCTTGACCCCCATCATCGCATCCGTCGCCTTTTTCATGCGTCATGACGTGCGCAAATGTTGACAGCCATGGCTTGATGGCGGGAATATATCCAGAAGATCCACATATTTGTTCAAGCAAACTGGAGAGCGGAGAAGATTCCCATGAGCGCAATATCCTGCCCAGACGTGAAGCCTTTCACTGATCCCAGAATGGATGAGATCCTCTTGACTATTGGCGATGCGATCAGTCGCAAAATGGGTGCCGATGGTTTGGTAGGAAAGACCGTGGCGTGGTTGATGGCGATAATCGAAACTATTAGTCTGATTAATACAATATCAGTTTTGCTTGACGAAATTAGTGAATGGTTCGACGAAGCCAAAGAGAATGGCGAGAAAATAATGCAGCATGAATGCTGTAACTGCAAACACAACCATCAATTTAGGGCAGAAATAAAGGCAGCTTTTGCTTCATTATACAGCATTATTGACAGCACGAGAGAAAAGATTATCGAACTTCAATCAAAGCTGTCAAAATCAAGCATTCCTCCTTACAAAATCATGCGGCGAATCGATGTTCTTTTGGAAGACATGAATCATCTTTGCCTGAATCTGTCTATCGCGCAGGACGATGAATTGCAGGAGTTGGCCGAACAAGCACAAGCCGTACTCAAAGCAATGCCATGATCCATCAGCAGACTACCGGGTTCAAGAACCAACTCAAAGACATTCTTAAACGGTATCCAAAATCGAGTAGTGAAATTTCGAACGACATCGCGCAACTTCCGCAGGTAGGAGATGTTCAATATCCAGGATTTGGAAAGTCAAACTCTTTTTTTAAACATGAGAACGGGCTTGCTGAGTACAGGCTTTCCGCATCAAAAGGAATCCGCATCGTTTATGCGAAAGGCGATGAACGCATTGTATTGATTACCGTCTATACGCATCATGACGACATCAAAGAATCCGAAGTGATTGAGCGTATCCGTAAAGGACTTAAAGATATCACTGTTAGTAATATTGAGCCTTATCCATCACCGCCATGATCGCTCTTGCATTAGTAGAGTCGAGAGATCGGGTGGAGTTTTTCAGTGACTTGATCACTTCTTCCCCATCATCGCATCCGTCGCCTTCTCCATTGCCGCCCGCACCGGATCCAGGTTGAGCCTGGCATAGATCGCCGTGGCTTGCTGTGACGCATGACCCAGGCTCTTGCCGATGATCGGCAGGGATGCACCGGTGATGGCCTGCCAGCTCCCCATCGTCCGGCGCAGATCGTGGATGCGGGCATCCTCGATTCCGGCCCGCGCCAACACCCGTTCCCACGCTTTGCGCGGCTCAACCAGGTGGCCGGTTTTTGACTTGGGAGACGGGAACACCCATTCCACCCCATGTGGCAGACCTGCCAGGATCTCCAGGACCATCGGAGTCAACGGCACCAGGGCGACGTTTTTGCTTTTTTCTGGCTGGGGGATCTTCCACACCTGGCGTTCAAGGTCCACATCAGCCCAGCGCATTGCCAGCACGTTTGCCCGGCGGGCCCCGGTCAGCAGGGCAACCAGGAAAAAGGCGCGCAGGATATCGCGCTCCTCGGCCAGTGCCTCCAAGAAGCGTTGCACCTCCTCCCCGGACAAGAAACGGTCGCGGCTCTGCTCTTTGAAATGCCGGATACCTGATGCCGGGTTGTTGCCATCCCACAAACCGTACTCGGTCGCCACGTTGAAAACCTTGGAAACCAGGGCAAGGACGCGATTGGCGAAAGTCGGTTGCTCCAGACCAATGGCAGAATGAATGCGGGCGATGTCGTTGCGGGTGATGGCCGACAACTTTTTGGCATGCAGGGGTTTAAGGTGGATGCGGAATTTGCTTTCGTCGTCCACCCAGGTCTTTTTCCTGACCTTGGCCCATCGCTCCAGGTAGATTGCAAACAGGTCTGCAAAGGTCATCTCTGCCTTCATCTCTCGGCGCTGTTCTGCCGGGCTCTCCCCATCGGCTGCTGCTGCGTTGAGACGGGCGGCATGTCGCCTGGCGTCATCGATAGACATTTCTGGCCAGCGTCCCAGGGTGACACGCTCCAGACTGCCCCCCTGGGTGCGCCGGACCCATGAAAAGGTTTTGGTGCCGTTTGGAGTGACCCGCACATGGAGCCCTGGCGTTTGAGCATCTCGCCAGTCGTCTCGACCGGTTTGCGGGGGGGTGATCCCCGCCAATGAGACCGTTGTGAATCTGATCCTTTCGCCCATGGCTGCCTCCAAAAGTTACCCCGTTACCCCAACTGATCCGGAAACAGACGGTTTTGTTGTGTCGATCCGCTGTTCCTGGGGTAACGGTGGGGTAACATATTGACGGTTTGACAGGCTCTTATGCGCTTTTTTTAACTACAAAGCAAGATGAAAATATTGAATTTTTTCAGACAAATGGTTGATTTTTAATGTAAGGGATCCGGATTCATAATCCGTGTGTCGGCGGTTCAAGTCCGCCCCTCGCTACCAATAAAATCAAGGGGTTAGGGCGCGTTCCTAACCCCTTTTTTTTCGGGCTGTCACCATTTCGTCACTACAGTTTGAGCATGGGTACCACCACATCTAACCGTGGTTGATTAAAGTTTTACATTTTGGGCGCACTTTATAGCTCAGAAGCTCTTTCAT
>JADGAB010000033.1 GCA_015232245.1 Magnetococcales bacterium
TGTTTCACGGATAGGGGGCCATGGCTTGGGACGTTGCCTTTGGTGCGTCTTGCAAAAGGGAATTGCGAAGCAATTCCCGCGCGTAACAGGCCGCGAAGCGGCGCCTTTCTTTGTATCGTCCCCCGCGTTGCCGCAGATCTGCAAGTCGGCATCCCGAAATGGGCACGGCTTAAAAGTCCGGATCATCCGGCGGCAATCAGCGGTTTCTTACGCTTAAGGTGGAACAGCCATAATTCTTGTTGCCAATCGTATCCGTGGTCATGATCTGCTGATTGACAATATCGATCCTGGCGAGTTTGCGTTGAATTGTTTCACCTTTGTCGTTGATTTTGATGTATTTTATCTCTTCTCCAAGTTTGATGGCCCCCATTTTCTTGATGAAGATTTCTTCTTCAGACATGATCATGTCCACCAGAATTCCGGAATAGTGCTCGCATCCCGGGAAGGCATTCAATCTTGAGCTCATGGCGCGATCCTGGGGCCTGAAAAACGGGCTTGTGATCATGTTGATGGATTGGTAGGGAACCAGTTGCAGATTCTGGACGGAGTTCCTCTTTGGGTTGACCAGGTTTTCGTAGAAGGTGTCATAAGTTTTGTTGCTGTTGGCCAGGAAGGCAACCTCGAAAAGCAGAAAATACTCCGTGCTTTCCGAGGGTTTGAGGCTCCAGTTCTTCACCAGGACACCCATGCCCTCAAGCTGCATCATGATCTGGGATGCGGTGGGAAAGGTGGTGGTCAGAGAGAGGGTTCCCTGCACCAGTTGCGCAGGCGTTGCTGTGGTCCGGTTGTTTTCTTTGGAAGTCTTGGTCTCATTCCAGTCAAAAAAGACATATCCTGATTCGCTTTTGGCTTTCTTTTTATCGCTCGTCGGTTGGATGTTGCGATCCGTGAAAAGCTTTTCCACGGATTTTTTGAAAATCTTCTCCTGAAACACTTGTCTGGAATTGGTGTCGATCTTGCTGAGTCCATCAAGCGTATTTTGTGTGGTAATCAAACTTCTCTCGTTTGCGACGGTGGTTTCCTTGATGGATTTTAAATATTTCTCCAGGGGATGCAAGACACCCAGATTGACATAAAGATGGATGCTTGCCACCAGCATTACCAGATAGAAAGTGACGCTCTGGAGCATGCGTCTGAGTAACGTGCCAATGTTCATTGGGTTGCCTTTTTCGACTGAGTGCCGGTGGAAGGTGTCTGTTTTGCGGATCCCAGTGTGGGTCTGTCGGATTTTGCGGCATACGTAATGGAAAAGATGACCGGTTTGTTTCTGTCTTGCAAATTGAACCTGGTTTGATCGACAGTCTGTTCCATATTGTTGGCGGCAAACACAAAAGCTTTACTGTTCAGTTGAGCAAGCAGATTTTTGAGTCCTCGGTTGGGTTCCATTTTGGGATTTTCCTGTTCCCACGTTCCTTCGATTTTGACCTGGTACTGTTTGGCGCTGACCCCCTGGGTGAGCGTTTCAAGGCTCTGCGAGGATTTTTCGTCGAAGGTGGTTTCAATGGATGTCAGAAAGAAGGGCACCTCTTTTCCCATGGCCTGTGACAGGCTGGTCATGATGTGGGTCATTGGATATTGAGTTTCGGCAATATTTTCGTCTTTTGATTTGAGGAAAGACTTGTGCCGTTCCGCCCACGATTCAAGAATCGCCTCCCTGGAAGCGAGGAAATTGCGTGGTGTGTCGCTGTTTATGTGTGCCTTGTTTTCTGGCTTGTTGCTGAGAAACTCCTTGTTCAGCTCTCTTTTGATTTCGTTGATCTTGGTCAGTGGAAAATAGAGCGGCAGAGCGAGTACGATCAGGATGGCTGCGGTTTTAATAAAATCGGCATCACGGAAAGTCCAGGACTCGACCTTGGAATGGCTTCTGAACACATTGGAGAGGAGAGACCAAAGTATCGCGAGCCTATCTCCGGTGCGGGCAGATCCAGGTATGTGCGTTTCCTGGCCGATGGACCGTGTATCGCCGTAAGTGCCCCACAGTTTCTCCCCTTCGGGAACGGCCATGTGGAGCAGGGGATGTTTGTACCAGTCGAAGTTGAGGACTCTGGTGGTGTTTTTTCCAATGCCGTTGAGGAAATTGGCGACGGGAAAGGGGGGGGTGGCAATCGAGTTTACGAATTCCGATTCACACGTGCAGATGGCTGGGCTCGTTAATACCTCTGCGATGAAATCAGACAATCCGGGCATCTTCGTCGGCAGCACAATCTGCGTGTTTTCCGGCTGGTTGCCACGCATTTCCATCGTGAAGAAGTCAAGTGATTTTTTGAGTTCGTTGCGCATGATCAGCAGATGCTGACCAATGGCCGTCATGCGGGTATCCCGATCATTGTGTAGATGGGTGAAATTGACGTAGCGCTCTGACCAAAAGCGCCCCTGGAGTTTCTGGTTTGGTTTCTCAGTCATCGCCTCGAGGGCATCCAGATCGAAAAGGGAAACGTCGTTCCCCAGGTCTTCGATGGCGTGGGAGACATGGGTGTAATCCACCTCGGCCAGGGCGTGGGCGAGGTGGGCGCATCCGATGGGAAGGTGACGGACCAGCAAGGCTTTTTGTTTTTGATCAAACAAAAAGATCGTTGTCGAGGTCAGGCCGGTCCAGACCAGGCAGCCCGGCTTGTTGTCTTTGCATAGTTCTTTAAGAACAATCAGTTCCGCCGGACTCACGCTTTCGATGTAGGCGTGTTGCGCGTGCCCTGTGGCGGTTTTCTTTTGCGGATGCAAAAACGGGATCATCACCTCGTTGATGTCCCTGAGTCTGGCAAAGATCAGAACGCAACTTTCCGGATCGTATTGAGCCTTGGCATTTTCATCGGTAGAGAACAGGGGTTCCCAGGCAAAAGTCACCTCTTCCGGCCTGGATACTTCAAGCAACGTTTGGCCCAACTGACGCAACTCCTCGTCGTTTTTGCCGGGTCGCAACTCGGTTTCCCACCCTCCCATCCAGTGCCAGCGGGGAGAGGCGACACACAGTCTGGTTTGGCCCAGCTTGAGTGGTCTTTGGGGGTGCATGGCGGTCAGAATCAGCTCTCCGGCATCTTTTGGCACCAGAAAATCGGAGTTGAATAGATCGGGAACCAGTGCGGGATAAAATTTTTCACAGGCGGTGAATGGTTTGTTGACTGGGCCTTGATCATCATTTCGGCCACTGGGTGGATGTTCTTGGCCGTCATCCGGCGCATCTGATTGGAAAGATTCAGAATTTTTTGGATCTTCCAGATTTGCCTTGCCGACTTGGCCCAAACGATGATCAAGGCCGTTGACTGTGGCAGATTGATTGCTGGCGTAATAATAGGTATGCCCGAGAATGAATGTTGATTGGTTCTCCGGGACCATCTTGAGGTCTGTGACTATTTTTTCCTTGATTGATTCTGTGAGTAATAATTCAATATCGGCAAACAATCTTGAGTGTTTAAGCAAGAATTTTGACAATTTATGCTGGTTCTGTTGGTTTTTGGAGGAATCTGTATTGTTTGACATGTTCATGGGGCCACCCTTGTCAGGCGCTCGATGGAAATGAAGGATTGGGAGCGGGTTGGATCGTTGTCGGTTTCGCAGCTTGCTCCCGGGAGAGTGCCTGGAGCGCTGCCCATGCACAGATCGACCCGCAGGCCGAGTTCACGTCGCACCAGGGCGTCGATGAACGTGGCATGGGTCAAGGTGGAAATCGCCGGATACCAGGTCATGGTCAGTCGGCCATCATCGTCATTGTCCGTGGGGTCGTTATCCATCCGGGTGTTGTTCGTGACCCCGCCCGCATGGGAAATCCCGAACAGATAGGCGCTGCTCTCCTCGGGATAGAACCAGATGTGCTGACTGTCGGCGCTGGCGCGGATCATCGTTCTTTCCTGCGGGTCGAGCACCTCGGAGATCTCCCCCAGCAGAGAGTTCAACAGCAGAATCTTGTCTGCGTCGTTGACACAGTTGGCCCCGTTCGCGCAGGCGTGATCGGCATTGAGATCCTTGATTTCCATCGCCCGCGCCCGGCTCAGCAGATAATCCATTTCCCCCCGCATGGCCCAGTAGATGCGGCTTTTCAGCAGCAGTTCCCGTTCCCGGCGGCCATCGAGTTGACCGCCAATCCCCATGAATCCCAGCATCAATCCCAGAAACAGCGACAACAGAATCAGCACAAAGGCCATGGCTCCGGATTGGTTCTTGCGGCAGGCTGGCGGGAGCGGTTTCATGGATAATCTCCCACCATGGTAAAGTGGGTATGGAAGGTCAGCCGTCCATGGGTGGGCAGCGTCTTGTAGGACTCCTGATCAGGATAGTTCAACGTCTCCCCCTGGATCATCAAACCGGGATCCGCCATGGCCAGCCGGACACTCAGGTTCCGGACCGAGGCGCGGTATTGGGTGCTGAACAGCGCATTGGAACTCTCTTGATGGTTGAACAGATATCCCAACAGAATTTTCCGGTTGTCGGCCAGACAGTCCGCATGGGGCGCTCCCACTCCGGTACACAGCACGTAACGGGCGGATTGCATGCTGCCAAAGGAGATGGCGCCGACGGTTGGGACGCTCAGGGTCAGGGTGTTGAAAACCGGCTTGATCTGCACATCTCCCGGTTCGTTGCTGGCATTGCGATAGAACCAGCCGCGCATGGCTGTGCCCGACCATCCGGCGCCGCCCCGCAATCCCCCCAGCCGATCCCCGGGAAAAGAGGGGTCGATCGTGCCGGAACCGTCCACATCGGCGGCGGCGCCGTCGGCCAGCAACAGATAGGCTTCGATGGCGGCCACGTGCAGACGCAACTGAATGGCCATGCGCATCTGGAATTCGTTCAGACGCAGGAAGAATCCGTAACACATGCCCATGAGGATCACCGACAGAATCGTCGCCAACAGCACTTCGATGAGCGTGAAACCCCGGCAGTGAGAATGGCGCGCGCCCATGATCAGTAGCGTTTCCCGATGATGGTTCTGAGGGCCAGGGTTTTGATCGGCTCATCCGTCTCCACCAGCGGATTGCCTCCAGCGCTCATCCGGTAGGGATAGTCCAGAAAAAGAGTCACCATCTGGCACTCCCGGCTTGAGCCGTAACAAGGGGTGGCGATCGGGTCGTTGACCGGACGGATGAACCAGCTCAAGCGGGCGGTATATCCTCCTTCCTGATCCAGCCAGACCACATTTTGTGCTCCTCCCGCGCTGGTCAGGTAGTAGATGGCATGCAGTCCCGCATCCTCCTGGAACGTTTTCAGGTCCGCGGCCAGCAGGTTGACGTGGGGACCGGAGGGACCATGCACCAGATGGTTGGCGGCAGGATGAATGGCGTCGCCGCTGTCCGGATAGATGCTGGACGGTGAGCTCTCCGGAGTTGGCGTATCGTATTGATAGAGGGCGTACAGTCGTTCCATCTCTCCGTTGGCGATCAGGATGGCCTGCAGATGAAACTGCTGCGTGCGCCACATGGCTTTGATCTTCAGAAAGTGATCCCAGACCTGCATGCTGAACACGGTGACAATGGCCATGGCCAGAATCGTCTCCAGGAGTGTGAATCCCCGTTCGGTGGCGTGTCGGGACACGTATGGTTCACTGGGTGGCATCGGTGATACTCAACTCGCCCCACCACACCAGGGTGATATCGGAGCGGCCCATGCGTTGACGGTTTTCCGCGGTCACGGGGGCCGGGTAGTGCCACACCACCACCCGGCCTTCTCCGCCGGGCACGTCCCCATTGCCCGGGAAGATCTCTCCGGCGCTCTCTTTGTCCGCCGTGACCTGACAGGAGAGATCGTATTTGTACATGGGCACCGGCGCGGAAGCGGCCCGCAGCAGCGCCCAGATTTCCACCTCGTCGGCGCCGAGCGGTTCCCCGTTGATGCCCGCATCCGGGGATTGACGCAGCACGAAGCAGAATCTTCCCCATTTGGCCAGTTCCACCCCCAGCCACTGTTTCAGATAGGTTTCGTCGTAGGGTTCATAGCTCACGCCGTTATCGTTGCCCCCCTGGCGATACATGTCGGCATTCGGCAGCCAGCTTCCCCACTCCAGGCGCCGCCGCCGCGCCGCCTCTCCGATGCGCTGCAGCGGGTCCAGTGCCTCGGAGACCTGAAATTTGAGCCGCTTGTGCATCACCTCCGGAAGGGCCACCCCGCTCAGAATCACCAGCAGTGCCAACACCACCATCAATTCCAGCAGGGTGAACCCTCCCGAGGCGCTGCGCATGGATCACACCCCGAGTTTCTGCAGGATGAGTTCGAAACCGTGATAGGCGATGGCGCGGGATTGAGTGGTTACGCTGGTGCTGGATCCCTCCTCCCTGAAAAACTGCACCAGATCCGGGTTGTCCTCTGGTTTGGGCAGTTGCGCCACCAGTGAGTTGTACCCGGTTTTGTTCTCCACGTAGCGCAGGATGATTTCGGAAAAGCGATCCTTGAAAGGAGCGTATTCGTTTGTTCTTTTCTGCAAATCATCCCAAGTCACATCCGTGATGGGCAGTGCGACATCCTGAAGCGCAAAGCGCACCTCCGGCCACCGCTCGCTCAAGGCCAGCCAGCGTACGAACAGGTTCAGGTTGGTATTCTGGAACACGGTTGCTGGAATGTTTTGTTCGTGCGCGATTTTGATCAGCAGAATTTCGATGCGGGAGAAGATTTTTTCCAGCACCCGGGGGTTGCGGGTCTCCTGCACGGTCAGGGCTCTGAGAAAATGGTTGAAAACCGATTCCTGTCTGGGGTTGAACAGCTCTCTTATACGACCTTCGATGGAGATATTGGCCGGATTCGTTCCAGGGGTGAGAGTGGGAGCGGTCTCGGCCAGCTTTTGTCGCAGAAAAGTTCCCAATGTGCCCCATGTCACGGGCGGCATGGCGACCCGGTAGGTGATGAGTTTGTCCAGAAACCGTTTGGTATCGAAATCATTGTCCTTCAGGGCTTGCAGATGAACCTTGATTGCCTTTTCGGCCATGCTGGGATCAATGGCCAACAGGAAGATGGCCTGGACATTGGTGGCCGTCAGGAAATGAATGGACTCCAGCAGTTGGGTGATTTTCTCGGGCAGGCAGCGATCCATGTCGTCTATGCAGATCAACAATCTGGCGTCATCTGTATAATGGCCTCCCAATTTGGCCTTGAGATAATTCTCAACCAGTTTACTGAAAAGGCCGGGAAGCATATCAATTGTCAGTGATTCCTCTTTTAATGTACGTGGCTCTGTTGGGATTCCTGAATAAAGAGGGTCTTGTTCTTTTTTGATGTCTGAAAAATTAACTTCTATTTTTCTAAACAACGCGCCAAGAACTGCTTCTATTATATCATCAATGCTGTCGTTGCCAGAAAGAAACAGTTTTATTATTTTATATGTTTTGTACAGAATCTCTTTGTGTTTTATGTCTGCCATCAGAGATTTTGTATGGTCGGCACTGTTTCTACTGCTGGATGGCGTTGTATTTTGGTCGGTGTGTTTTTCTTCAATGGTTTTGGTAATACCTTCCAGCATCTGAATCAACGGGAAGTGCAGGTCCATGCCCCGATACATCCAGGGATTGAGCCACAGGGCGCCAAGTGCCAGATTGGTCTGAGGAGAGAGGGTTTTGACTTCCTGGTTGGTGCGCCAGTCGGCAGGCCAGGTCATCTGCGCGACCCGGGCCAGCACATCCGTCTTGCCCCGGCCCCAGGATCCCTGCAGCGCGATCACCGAGCCCTTGGGCAGTTGATTGGCCGCGTAAAGGATTCTGTCCACCACCTCCTGGTGGCTCAGCCCGTCATCGATGATCGCCAGTTTGTTCTCTTTCATGTCTTCGAAAGTGACCATCTTCTTGTTGGTTTTCATGGTATTTCCTTTGTGTTTGATGTGAAAGAATCAGTCTGGAAGATCGTAGCCGCGATTGATGTCAATGGACATGATCGGGTTGACCAGGTTGAACAATACATAACCAATCATCGCGGCCACCAGCATGATGAGAATCGGTTTGGCGAACTCGTAGATCATCTGCGACAGATGGCGGGCGGCCCGTTCGTAATAGAGTGTGGCGGAACGCAACGGGTCGAGCAGATTGCCGGAGGTCTCGCCGGCATCCAGCAGTTGCAGGAACACTTCGTCAAAGGCGTATTTGCGCCGGTTGAACGCCTCGAAGAGGGAGCTGCCCTGCTTGATCTCCAGCAAAGAGGCGTTGACGGCCTGGATGAACCATTCGTTGCCGGTGGCTTCCGCAGCCTGCTGGGCGGCTGTGGTGATGGGCACATCATTGTCCAGCTGGACCACCAGAGTGCGACAGAAACGCTCCAGAAGACTGTAGCGGATCAGACGGGCGATTCCGGGCAGGCGGCTCATGATCATGGACCAGAAAGGCCGGCCCACCGGAGTGAAAGAGACGATCAACAGGGTCATGAGGAGTGGCAGAAGCGCTTCGGCAATCGAAAGATCGAAATTCTGAATGGCATCGGCAAAATCAAACAGGCGTTGCGTCTCTTCGGGAATCTTGACATGCATCTTCTGATAGAATCCCTTCAGCTTGGGAACCCCGAGAATAAAGATGCCCGATACAAAAAGCAGCAGCAGCAGAATCAGCAGGCTGGGATAGACCACCATCTGTTTGATGGTGCGTCGGGTTTCGTCCCGCTTGCGCAGATAATCCGCAGCCTGCATCAGGGCTTGATCCAACTCTCCGGAGTTGGTGCCGGCCCGGATCAGGTTGATGATGGAGCGGTCAAAGAGGGAGGTATGCCTTTCCATGGCGTCCGCCAGGGTGGCGCCCATTTCGACCTGACGGGTCAGGTCTTTGATGACCATGCTGAAAAACAGGTTGGCATTGTCCTTGTACAATGCCCGCATGGCCAGATGCAGATGCACGTTGTTGCTCAGCAGTGTGGCAAACTGCTCCATGAAGGTGGTGATTTCCCTGGGTCGGATCGGCAGCAGTTTGAACATGACGACTCCTACCAGACCCGCAGCAGTTCGGACACCGTGGTTTCCCCTTTTTGCAAGCGCAACTCGGCCTGGGTAAGCAGCGTTTCATGATTCATGTCGATGCACTGGTAAAGTTGCCCCAGTTCAAAGGAGCCGCTGAGGATCCGTTCCTGCACGCGGGTGTGAAACGCTTGATCCGGCATGAAGTATTCGAACAACGCCGTGCGTCCCGTATAACCGGTTCCCCGGCATCGTTTGCATTCCCGGTTGTTGCTGACCGCTTCCTTGTACGGTAACAAAGCGGCGGAATCCGGACTCAGTTTGCTCAGAATGCGATGATTTTTCAGTTTTATGATGTCAGCTTCCGTGGTGTTCCGGGAGCAGCCGGGAGTGTCGCACAATGTGCGCACCAGTCGTTGCGCCGCGGTCAGGGTCAGGGAGTTGTAGAGATCAAAGGCGGAAATTCCCATGTTGCCCAGTCGGGTGATCACGTCTTTGGCGTTGTTGGCGTGAATGGTGGAGAGCACCAGATGACCGGTCAGGGCGGATTGCACGGCAATGGCGGCGGTCTCCGGATCGCGGATCTCGCCGATCATGATCACATCCGGATCCTGCCGCAGAATGGCGCGCAGGGAGTTGGCAAAGGTGCGGTTCATGCGCGGATTGACCGAAATCTGTTGCACCCCTTCCATATGGATTTCCACCGGATCTTCCACGGTCACCAGATTCCGGGTGCCGTCGTTCAGCAGTTTCAACAGGGAGTAAAGCGTGGTGGTTTTTCCCGAACCCGTGGGACCGCTCAACAGAATCATTCCCTGGGGATATTTGATGGCATTGAGCAATGTGCTCTGCACCTCGCCCCGCAGCCCGAGTTCATCCAGGGGCAGATCAATCCTTTCCGGATCCAGAAGACGCAGCACCATTTTCTCCCCACCCTGAACCGGCACGGCGCTCACGCGGACATCCACCCTGATCTTGTCCTGTGGCTGAACCAGGGTGAAACGCCCATCCTGAAAAATCTGCCTTTTGGCCACATCCATGCGGGATACCAGCTTGAGCATGGCAATGGAATAGGGCCAGCGATCATGATGGAAACCATCCAACTCCTCCATGATGCCGTTGCGGCGTCCACGCACCAATCTGCCTTGATTGTTCGGTTCGAAATGGATGTCGGAGACCTTCAACTCCAAAGCTCTTTTGAAGATGTGATCCAGGTCCCGTCGGGCGGAGTTCAGGTCGCCGATGGCCACCGTGGAGAATTCATCCAGGATCGGGACCGCGATCTCCTGTCCGATGGTATAGATGCCGACCCCCTCATCCTGGATGGAAACTTCCGTCTGGTCGGCGTGGCGTCGCATGGCCCGAAACAGGGCGTCCGGATGACTCATCACCACGTGAACCGGCTTGCCGCTGCAGCGGGCCACGTAGTCCGGCAGTTCCACGTTGCAGGGATCCCACACCACCAGTTCCAACAGCTTATCCGGATTGGGGGTGTTGAGCAGCACCCCCCCCTTCTCCTTGGCGTCCGCCAGAGGCAGCCATGCCGGCGGGTTCTTGTCCATGCGCAATGCCAGGTTCTGATAATCGGTTTCTTTGAAGACCAATGCAATGCCGGTCAATTTTGAGGCTTCTGCGCACAGCGCTTCAATCAGCTTCACCGCCCGGCTGGCCGCTTCCGTCGCCCTGATGTCCCGGTCGCCTCTGGCCTGGGTGATGATGCCCCGGGCATATTTGTGCAGGATCCAGAACAGGGTATGCCGGGGTTCGAAAAGAAATTTCTTTTTGTTGCTGTTGAACAAACCCGCCACCCAGTGGATCAGACGCGCCCATGTTCCGTATTCGCTATCCAGGAAATCCTGGTAGACAGATCGGGCCTTCTCCAGATCTTCGTCTGTCCAGCAGGGTGCTTGTTTATTCTCTTGATGTTGTCCATCAGCTGGTTCGGTCAGTGCTTTCCATAAATCATGTTTTTCTAATGTCTTTTTTTCCGGGGTGGTGCGCGTCATGGCTGTTCTCTGTCAGAGGAGGTGAAAACCAACCGCAAACCGACATGATCGTGGCGCATGTTTTCGTGCAAGGCGCGTCGGAAGGAGATTTGACGCTGGTGTTCCGGGCTCTCCTCTGACCAGCCTTTCACCACCCTTTTCCCAAGGCAGTGCACGGGGGGGGTGATGATGTGGAATTCTGTATGAGGGGAATTCGGTATATTGTCTTTTTTGTCGTTATTGAAAGGAGTGTTGATGGAATCATCATTGGCCACTAGTGGATTTTTGCAGCCATCTTTCAGTTCGATAAAGATTTTTGGATGCCAGATGTCCAGACACCATTCCAATGAGTGAATTTTGGGAATTGGTTTTTTAGTCGCCGCCAGTTCCCATTCCGCTTCGGTGGGCAAGCGACCGTTCATGGCGGTTGCCAGATTCGTGGCTTCCTGAAATGTCAAACCATAAATCGGCTTGTCCTTTTCTGTGTTACTCATATCTTTAACGTTACGGAATTTTTTATAGGTTTCTGGAAGGTTGTCCATGCATTGGCGGTAAGTCAGTGGATATGCCATGATCCAGAATGTGTCGATAAGCACCTTGACGCTGTTCGTATTTGTTGGGCCATCAAAGCGGCGTTTTCCTTTGAATGAAGCTCCGAACAGATAACCTGTAGCGTTGAATGGAATTTCAATATAATCATCATTGCTCATGGCATCGACTCGTTAGTGAAATGATCAGAGCAGCAACCGATGGCCCTTTGGCCTGGCGGGCAGATCGGGGTTGCCCGCCAGGCCCGCTTTGTTACAGACTGGGAATGCCCAGGGTCTGGCAATCGCCCAACTCGGTCTCCTGGGCCTGCTCCCCATTGGATATGAAGGCGGAATCGTTGATCCTGCCGGCCTTCCAGTAGCGGCTGGTGGAGACGGTGGTCATACTGCGCAGGATGAACTTGGTGGGTTGCACGGTGCCGGTTTCCGCGCCGCCGGGAATGTATTCCGCCTTGATGCACATCTGCGTGGCATCCGCGTTGATCTTCATCAGATAGCGCCACTCGTCATCACCGTTCATGCGCATGGTGATGATCCCCTGGAGGGAGTTGGTGGTCAGCTTGTAACCCAGAGTGTAGGTGACGGTATCGTAGGGAACATTGGTGGAGACGTAGTTCTCCCGGATGGCGTCGACAATCTCCCGCATGCCATCGATGGCCACCGTGGCCTTGGCCTTGAGCATGCTCTTGTTGAAGTCCGGCAGTTTGATGGCGGCCAGCGCCGCGATGATGGCAATCACGATCATCAATTCGATCAGAGTGAACCCGTATTGTCTTCTGCGTGATCTGCGTGATCTGCGCGAAAAGCTTCTGCAATAATCCTGTTTCATGGTCGCTTCCTTTTAATGGGGCGTTGCAGGGGTGCGGGATGGATCTCTCTTGTTGGCTGGATGGTGGTCACCCTTGGCGACCAGCACCCGTGTGCCTTCCTGATCCTCGTAGCGATATTCCAGGCGGACATAGTTGCCCACTTCGGGGCTGTAGTACCATTTTTCATAACCCATCCAGCCGGTGGTTGGATTGGTGGTTTTCCATTCCAGTATCCAGCATGAATAAGTGCCCTCTGGAATCACCACCTTGGCCTTGCCAAGGACTCTCCAGGAGCTCATATGGGTTTGCCGTTTGCCTTTGGTCTCCCCCGGCTTCCGGGTGACGTATTCCCGCTCGTAGGCAAATATCTTTCCGGTGATGTTCCCTTCGTTCATGGTGTTCAGAAACTCTTTCGGATCCGGATTGGTAAAGGTTGTGGTGCGTTCCGTGCCATCGGCATCCTGGGAAGCCTGCGGAAAGAAATGGCGTCGTTCGATCCACGCCCCGGGGGAGTCTTTGCGGATCAGATGGGCGATGCCGGTTTTGGCGTCCACCTGCTCGACTTCCAATGTGTAACCATCGTCGTATTGCCACCACTGACCAACCTTCCATTGTACCGGTTCCAGCAGCGCCTCCTTGCAGGGCGCGCCAGGCTCGGCTCTTCCGGGCTGGGAACATGCCGTATCCCTGCCCGGCGTCGTCGAGGCGCAGCCGCTCAACAGCAGTACCAGAACCATCATCCATCTTGGTGCATTCAATCGATGCCGGTTTGCAGGAGATGAATATGCCATGTCAGCCACTCCTCGCGGTTTTGTTGAGCTCGCGGCCTTCGGAGTTGAATTCAATGGTTCTCACATGCGGTATTTTCAAGGGGTTTGTGCCGGGCAACAAGATGGCGAGATGATCCCACAGACTGAGTGCGTCATCCGGTTCGATCCTTGAGAAGAGAAAAACCATGAATCGGTTGGTTTCGAACTGATATATCCGTAACTCATATATTTTATTGTTGAGTGTCACGATGTCATCATTTTTGGCGTCGGCATCCCTGGTGGCTTTTTTCTCGACGTCTTCCAGTTGAATTCCCCATTTGTCGTAATTGATCTTTGCGCCAAATTGCAGTTCACCCCACTCCCGGGTGCCGAATTTGTCCTTGATGGTTTTGCCGATCCGCTCCGTGACCCTGACCAGTTTCGATACTTCCCGCTGATCCAGATCGAAATTCCACTGGTTTGTTCTGTAAAGACCAAACATGGCTAGCACGAAGTAATAGATCGCGGGAAGCACAAGAAGCGTGATCAGGGCGCGGCGTGCCTTGAGCGTCATCGTTTATTCCTCCTCGCGCAGCGTGGTGGCCCTGTTGTCGATGCGGGAAGCAGGGAAGCTCTGCGTCGGTTGATGGGTGGTGTCCATCTCATCCTTGAGGCGGGAGACATGCCCGGGAACCCAACGGAACCGTTCGGTCTTGAGGGTGCCGCTGGTGAAAACCCGGGGGGTGAGCAGAAACACCGTCTCCTTTTTCTCCTGTTGGGTGAGCGTGTTTTTGAAGAGTCGTCCCAGCAATGGAATCTCCTTCAATACCGGCACCCCGTCGCTTTGATCTGTATTGGTGAAGGAATACAAGCCTCCCATGACATACGTCGTGTTCTCCTGGATCAGGACATTGGTCTCCATGCTTTGGGTGTCGGTGCTGTAATCCTGATTGTTGGTCAGATTGGCGCTGGTATTGGTGATTTTCATTTGCAGTCTGATCTGCCGATCTCCTGCGGATCTGGCGTTTTTGTCTTTCAGAGGCAGATCCAGAGGGATGATCGAGGGGAGAATTTCCACATTGAGTCCGGTGGGAATGACCTGCATGTCGGTCTTTCCCGTATCCTTGCTGGTGATGATCACATTGATGGAGCCGGTATTGCCGATTTTGGTGGGTTGATTGTTCAAGGCCACCAGGGTGGGGGCGAACAGGGTCTGGGCCTTGGCTTCGGACTCCATGGCGTTCAAGGTGGCCAGCAGCATGGTGCGGGTGCCACGATAGATGAAACGGGCCGCGGCATTGGTCAGGCTGTCCACGTTTTCGAATTTGTCGATGAAATCGTCTCCAGGTCTGGTGGAGAGCAGCGAATTGGTGGATTTGGCCGCATCCTGGCCTGTGGCGGCGATGCTCACGCCGCTGGTGCCGCTGCCGATGGGGTGACCATAGCCCAGTTGCATGCCCAGGTTGTAGGAGGTGCCGGCCACCCCTTTCAGGATGATCACGTTGAGTTCAACCAGTTCGTAAGGGAGGTCGATCTGGTGGGCGAGCAGTTCGTAGATCTCGCAAAGCTGATTCTTCTGGCCGCGCATGAGCACCGTATTGGTGAGGGCGTCCAGAATCACCAGGGTGTCGGCGCCCGGCGGGATATCGCGCACCTTGCCATTGCTGCCAACAGGAGGAATCACCACCTTGGGAAAAAAGCTGCGCAGCGTGCTGGCCAGATCCGCCCGGCCTACCGGCTTGCCCTGAAAAAACACATTGTCCGACCCGGAAACGGGCAGATATTTCATGCGGTAGATCAGGGTTTTCTGATCTGCCGAGGCAGGGGTGAAATATTCACTGTTCATTTGGTCGTAGAGGCGCTGGAGTTCCCGTTCGTAGGAGAGCCAGTTGCGGTTTTCGGACATGTCGGACGGTTGGGGAGAGTTGGGGGGAGCGCTCTTTGAACCCTCCGTGGCAGAGGTCTTCGCCGACTCCGGACCGCTGCCCTCCTGGGCGGAGAACCTGGCGGAATGATACTGGTTCCACATTTTGTTCTCGCCGCCGGCTTTGTTCTCCTTGCCGATGATCTGTTCCAGAAGCTCTTTGGCCGCGGTGACAATGGAGGATGGACCCTGCAGATGAAAGGTGTTGTTCTGGGTGTCGGTCTGCAACGACAGTCCCTTTTCATGCAGTTTGTGATCTTTTTTCAGAATCCGTTCGATCGGTGCATAATAAAACTCTACGGAACGACTCCCGGAACTGATGCTGATCGAGGTGTCCTTGCCGATGCGATAGACGATGTAGGCCATTTTCTTGTCATCCAGAACATAGCCAACATCCTCAAGCGGGTATTGAGAGATCAGCCATTTGTAGGCCTCGCACAAGGTCATCTTGCTGATTGCCGTCATGTGCGCATCAATGGGCAGATTCTCGATGGATTTGTCGTAGGTAAGATTGATATTGTAAGGATTTTTTGCGCGTGAGGAGATGATGGTCAGCAGATCCGTGACTTTTGGGGCTGGATCGTCCTGTTTCTGGGATTTCTGTATCTTGTTCTGTTCGACAAAGGATTCTATGAAAACTTCCTTGTTGACATCGCTGCAGATGATTTTCTGCAATGTCTGATAGGTTTCTTTGTGTTTTCTTGCGGCGAGTTCTTTGTAATTCCAACTCAGAGGTTTGGCGGGTTTGATGGAAAGTTTGGCCTCTTCGGTGATCTTGCAATCGACGGCGGGGTCTTCGATGATCGTGCCAGAGGGGGCGGGGTTGGCTTGTCCATGTCCGGTGCCTGTGTGGAGGAGCATGCCGGCACAGAGTCCAAGGGCGATCCACACCCTGGCTCCGGGCAGCAGATTCTTCAGAAAAGTTGGCATGATGGACCGGCGCATTCAATCCCCCAATTTACATCCATGATATCGTCAGGTATTGGTCGATGGGATTCAGATTGTAGAGCATTTATTGCAACTGTCAACGAGAATCAACGCTTAAAGGTCTTGTTTGACATTATTACTCAGGATTGAATTATCATTATGTGTTCAGAATATGGTTTGGATGGGTTGATAAATTATTTCTTGGTAAATTGCAGGAAGGGTGCATGGCGTAAATGGTTGTGATGTCATTATTTGGCAAAAAACATTAACAATCGTTAACGTGTTATTATAAAAAATATGAAAACCTGAAGATTTTCCATCCTCTTTCCGCAACCGTATATGCGCCAGACAAAGCCTGGCTTCGGGCATGAACCATCCATTCGCAGCCCCAAGGGAAATTTTGTCCGGGAAGGCCGGATTGAAACGGCGTTGCTGTTGACTTTTTGCGCTGAAAGGTCATCATGTTTCGGAAACTCCAGACAGCCTTTCCGTCTTTGTTTAAGGATCGATCATGCATGTCCGACGAAATGGTTGATAATGCTATAGAAAAGCCGATGGAATACCCTCTCGCCGAGCCCCGTCTGTTGCAAGGCATGCGGTTGGCGGAAGATATCCGCCTGCCTGGTTCCATGGCGATTCTGGTGCCCAGGTACACACCCTTGACGCCCAAGCTGCTCAAGCAGTTGCAGGCCTCCGGCATTGGGCGGGTCCTGGCGGAACCCATCCGGGAGCCATCCCTGATCGCCTCGGTGGAGCATATGGACAGAATGTTCCATGCCATCCGGGGGATTGTGGCCGATGGCATGGGAAACATCGAAATGATCGCCGAAGGTCTGCGCAACCGGCGCGACCAGATGGAGTTGGAAAGACTGGTGCAGAACAATCTGGAGGATCTCCAGGAGCTGTTCAGTGCCGATCCCACGGAAAAACTGCTGGCCCTGACCCGTCATCACAACGGTTCCGCGCGGCACAGCATCATTGCCGGATTCTACTTGATGGCCATGGGCCGGGAGTTGGGGTGGTCGGACACCCGGATCGTCCGGGGAGCGGTTGCGGTGTTCAATCACGATGTGGGCAAGACCCGGGTGAAACTGGAAACCCTCGACTGGCCCGGACGCCTGAACAATGAACAGTGGAAGGATATTCAGTATCACTCCCTGTTTGGGGGGCTGCTGTTGCATCAGAGCGGCGAGACGCCGGATCTGAACATGCTGGTGGCCCTGTTGCATCACGAGTGGTATGCCGCGGTGCCGGGCAAGGGTTATGGCGGATTGACCCTTTTCAAGGATTATCTGCGGGAGAAACTGCAACTGGACATCCCCGCCCTGGTCGCCGCTCTTGACCCGGAGGATCGGGAGATCATTCAGGTCGCCTCCCTGGTGGATATGGTCTCCGCGCTGGAGGAGCGGCGTTCCTACAAGCGGGAACTGGATGCCTTCAAGGTGCTGGTCATCATGAACTCCGATGCCACCCTGGGTCATTTCCATCCGGCCCATTACAGGGCATGGCATCGGATTTATCTGCGGCAGAACGTCAAACTGTTGCCGATGGGTCGTCGGGTGGCTCTGCCCCGGGAGAAGGAACGGCGTCTCTTTCGTCCCTTGAAGCCCAGAATGATCGCTCCCCAGCCGCTGTTGACCTATTACGAACTGGAAAAACTTGGTTTTCTGTCGGCCTTGCAAAACATCGGCATGGATGTGGAGCGGATCCGCCGACGTGGCGGATTGCTTTGGTCCGTGGTGGACCAGATGCGCAAGGACAAGGCTCTGGCCTTCGATTGTTGCCCTGAAGCCATCGATGTGGTCGGGATCCGTCTGCTCAAAGACCGTATCATACCGGAAGAGCAGGTGATCGAACTGGATGCCTGGCGAGAGTGGTTGACCCTGGAGGACCTGGAGCGTTGCGAGTTGATGCCTGTGCTGCGGGGACACAATTTCGATGATCTGTTGATCCGCCGGGAAGGGGGGATCTCGCCGGATCGCATGGCCAGTCGGGGGGTGCGGGTGCCGGAGCAGAAACTTAAACGTCACGGCATCGCCCTGCTCAAGCCGTATGTGGTCCGTCTGCCGGCCAGCGAGAACCGTCTGACCCGGGAGGATCTGGAAAAGCTGGGAGTCGGGGATGCCCGACTGGTCAAGGCCGGATGTCTGGAGCAGGTGAGAAAGCTCAAGAACGGGGTTCCCATGGCCTGGCTGGAGGAGCGGGGCATCGCCTTCACTCCGGCGGAGTTGGCCAGGTGCGGGATCGATCCGGTTCGCAAGATCTTTTATGACATTCAGGTCACCCGGGAGATCGACGCCTATTCCGCCCGCTTCCTGATTCTCCGGGAAGGAGATGATTTGAAAACCCTGCAGGAAGCGGCGGAACGGGAGGAGCTGGATCCCATTCAGGAGTTGTTGTGCAATCGGATCGGTGAGGTGGTGATGGATTTTCGGGATCTGGTGGCGTTGCCGGATCTGGGGGGGGTGGTTCCCGGGGAGTATTGGGGTGGGCGGTAGGGAGTCGGGAGCATGAGTGACCTCCATGACTCCTCCGGGTTGCCTTCACGGCGTCGGCATGAGCGGGTATGGTTCAAGTATCAGGCCACCTTCGCAGCCGACGCGGGTCAGGGTGTGAGTGGCATGATCCGGAATGTCTCCTTGCAGGGATTGTTTCTGACCCTGGTGCATCCGGAGCGGATTGGAGCCGGGAGCACGGGGCGGGTGTGGCTGATGGTCAACAAGCTTAAAAAGGATTTTTTCTGCCAGGTGGCGCATATCCGCGCCGATGGTGTCGGATTGGCGATCCGGGAGGAGTCGGATGCCTTTTCGACGGCTCTGTTGACCGCGTTGCGGCAGGAGGACCAGGATCGGACCGGGATGGACATCGATCCCGGGGAGTCTGTCGGCGTGCGGTTGCGGGATGGGATGGATGTGCTGGCAGAGACCTCCTGGACCGGACGGTTGTATCAGATCAGCGCCAACAGCATGATCTTCGGTTATCCGGCCTCCGGCAAAGAAGGGGAGGGGGTGGAGACCGGTGCTGTTTTGCGGTTGGCCATTCTGCCTCCCCGTGCTGCGGAGATTCCCGTGGAAGGGGTGGTGCGGCAGTGGGTGCGGGGTGAGTCGGAGGAGATCCGTTGCGCTCTGGTTTTCGCCATTCTCCCCAGGGAGAGTGTGCAGGCCATTCGGGAGTTGGTGCAGAGGGTGCATGCCAGGCGTTTGCAGAGGATGATCTCCCGGCGGGCCGCCACGCTGGCGTTGCACTCCGGGGCGGATCTGCCCCGGCATGTGGTCAGATCCCATGTGCGGGAGAAGCTGGAACGGTTCTACGGATCAAGGCAGCGTCCCCAGACGTTCTGAATGGCTGGCAACTTGTGAAAAAAAGCGGGGGTCTGGGGGATTCCTCCCCCAGGGTTTTGACCTTGTTTTTGGCGCGGTTTAAACCGCAACCATTTTGGGATGCGTGGTTTTGCTGGATAGGGGGCCAGGGGGATTATCCCTGGGGTGTGGTCCAGGAATGAGGCCCTTGGGACTTTGCTTTTGACTTTGGCGCGCTTTTCA
>JADGAB010000340.1 GCA_015232245.1 Magnetococcales bacterium
AGCGGTTCCGGCACCTGGAAGCGTCCCAGACCTGCCAGCAGCAGTTCCCGGAACAGCGCCTTGACCGGTGGCCCGTCCGGATGCATCTGGAACCAGGAGGCCACATCCCGGGCGGCGTTCATCAAGGCGCCCGGATCGGCAGGATGCTCCATGCGGAACAGAATGGCCACCAGGGAAGGGGTCTGGGTCAGGGACTCCGCCGGGAACTGTCCTTCGTCCAGCATATAATAGCGCATTTCCGGCTGAAACTTCCACAATGGCGAGTGCTCCGGCAGCCGGATCAGTTCCCGCAGGCTGGTGGCGGCATGCCAGCGGGGGAGACCGTTGTAAATGACCACCGGCAGAACCGGTGGCAGCCCCTCCTCGGGTTTCAGGCGCCGTTCATCCACCAGTTGCTGGTAGAGCAGACCGGTATAGACATCCAGTCGCAGCACCATCCACGGGTCGATGTCGGACTGGAACTCCAGGATCAACAACACAAACAGACTCCCCCCGGCCTGCAGGGGGATCTCCCACACCATATCCCCCCGGCGTCGGCTGCCGGATTGGCCGGCGGTGAATTTGGTGTTGTGGCGACGCAGGCCGGTCAGATCGAGTTCGGCCACGACCGAGGGTTCCAGGAAATGGCGCAGCAGATCGGCCACCATCTCCGGGTGGGCGAAGAGACGGTGATAAAGAGAGTCCACCGGACGGGGTGTGGCAGGCATGGCGCGTTTATCGTTGCCCCTACAGCATCCCCAGCAGACCCGGCAGCCAGAGAGACAGGGCGGGCCAGTAGGTGACCAGCAGCAGGAAGAAGACCATGATCACCATCCAGGGGACGCAGGCCACGGTCACTTCGGTGAGGCCTTTGTGGGTGATGCCGCTGGCGATATAGAGATTCAGCCCTACTGGCGGAGTGACCATGCCGATCTCCATGTTGACGGTGAGAATGATGCCGAAATGGATGGGATGGATGCCCAGTCGCATGGCCACCGGGTACATCAGGGGAGCCATGATGAGGATGATGGAGGAGGGTTCCATGAAATCCCCGGCCAGCAGGAGAATCAGGTTGACGGCCAGCAGAAACACTACCGGACCGAATCCCTGATCGAGCATCCAGTTGCTCATGGCCTGGGGGATGTTCTCGTAGGTGAGCAGGAAGGAGAAGAGAATGGCGTTGGTGATGATGTAGAGGAGCATGGCGCTCATGTTGGCCGATTCCAGGAGCACCCGGGGGGTATCGGTGATTTTCAGATCCCGGTGGACGAACACGGCCACGCAAAAGGCGTAGACCGCGCTGACGGCGGCGGCTTCGGTGGGGGTGAAGAGTCCGGAGTAGATCCCGCCCATCACCAGAAAGATCAGGGAGAGGCCCCAGACGCTCTCCCGGAAGGCCACGGCCCGTTCCTTCCAGGTGGCTTTGGGCTGCCGGGGATAGCCGAACTGCCGGGCCCGTTGCCAGGTGAGTATGCCCAGCATGAGGGCCAGCACGATGCCGGGCATCACGCCGGCCATGAACAGGGCCCCCACCGAGGTGTTGGTGGAGACGGCGTACATGACCATGACGATGGAAGGGGGAATCAGGATCCCTAAGGCACCGGAGGTGGAGATCACCCCGGTGCCGAACTCCCAGGGAAAGCCGGCGCGGATCATGGCGGGCATGAGGATCGAGCCGATGGCCACCACGGTGGCCGGGGAGGAGCCGGAGATGGCGGCGAACAGGGCGCAGGCCAGCACCCCGGCCAGTCCCAGGCCGCCATGCAGATGGCCCACCATGGCGCTGGCGAAGCGGACCATGCGGCGGGCCACGCCGCCGTGGGTGAGGAAGTTGCCCGCCAGGATGAAAAACGGGATGGCCATGATTTCGAAGCGCTCGATGCCGGTGAAGAGCTTGAGCGCCACGGCCTCGATGGGGACTTTGGTCAGGGCGAACAGGTAGATGAGAACCGTCATGCCCAGGGCGATGGAGATGGGCATGCCGGTGATCAGCAGCAGGGCCAGCAGGCTGAAGATGATCAGGGTGGTCATCGCGTTGCCGTCTCCTCAAGGCCATCCACGTGGTAATGGACGCCGTGAGGCAGGGTCCGGGTGCGCCAGTATTGAACAATCACCTGGAGGAAGCGGAAGCACATCAGGGAGGAGCCCAGGGGAATGCAGAGATAGATCAGCCACATGGGGAGTTCCATATCCGGGGAGGTCTGATCCGTGCGGCTCATCAACAGCACGAAGTGACCGCCGAGCAGGGCGATGATGGCGGTGAAGAGGGCGCCGCACCCCAGGCCGAAGAGAACGACCCGGTGACGCCAGGACTCTTCGAGGCGGTTGACCACCACATCCACCCCCACATGGATGCCGGTGCGCACCCCGTAGGCGGCGCCGAACTTGGCCATCCAGATGAACAGATAGATGCACAACTCCTGCGCCCAACTGGTGCTGAACGCCGCCAGATGGCGATGGAGCGCGGGGATTCCCAGGGCATACCGGTGGAGCACCGCCACGAAGATGATCAACGTGGCCGCCCCCATCAGCAGGGTGATCACCCCTTCTTCCAGGTGGTCGAGGCGTTTCAACATGACGACAACACCCGTGCCTTGTGGGTGGAGGGTTACAGTTTGGACGGATCGAAACCCGTGGCCTGATGGATGGACTGGATGAGTTCCGCGCCAATCCGTCCGGACATCTCCTGATGGACCTTGACCAGGGCCCGTTTCCAGACCAGACGTTGCTCCGGGGTCAAGGTGGTGACTTGCGTTTTCCCGGACTGACGGACCGCCTCCAGGGCGTTTTCGTTTTCCTGTTTGGCGATCTGGTTGGCATAGACCGTGGCCTCGGCCATGGCCCGGTCGAGCTGGGTGCGGACATCCGCGGGCAGAGCCTCCCAGAAGGGTTTGTTGACGATGACCGCATAGCCCAGGTAGCCATGATCCGAGACGGTGAGGAATTTCTGCACCTCATGCATTTTCTGGGTATAGAAATTGGAAACGGGATTTTCCGTGCCGTCCACCACCCCGGTCTGGAGCGCCTGATAGACCTCGGAGAAGGCCATGACCTGGGGATTGACCCCCAGGGCGCGCATCTGGGCATCCAGCACCTTGGAGGACTGGATGCGCATTTTGAGTCCCTGGAAATCGGCGGGATCCGCGAGGGCCTTGTTGGCGCTCATCTGCTTGAAGCCGTTGTCCCAGAAGGCCAGACCCAAAAGCCCCTTGGCGGAGAGCTTGGCCAGCAGGGCCTGGCCGATGGGACCATAGGTCACCTTGTGCAACTGTTCATAGTTGTCGAACAGGAAGGGCAGATCGAAGACTTCGA
>JADGAB010000341.1 GCA_015232245.1 Magnetococcales bacterium
CCCCTATCAGTAAAACAACGCATCCTCATCTCAAGGATCAAACCCATGTTCCGGCCCCGGAAACACCCCGGAACGCACCTCGGCGGCAAAGTGCTCCACCGCCTCCACGATCCCCTGCCCCCCCTCCAGATAACGCTTGACGAACCGGGGCTGAATGCCATCGAAAAGGCCCAACAAATCATAACCCACCAACACCTGACCATCGCATCCCGGACCCGCGCCGATACCGATGGTGGGAATGGTCAATCGGGCGGTGATGGCCTGGGCCAAAGGGGAAGGCACCCCTTCCAGGATCACGGCAAAGGCCCCGGCCCGCTCCACGGCCAGGGCATCCTCCAGCACCCGCCGGGCCGCCTCCTCGCCTCGTCCCTGCACCTTGAACCCCCCGAAGGCATGCACCGACTGGGGGGTCAGACCCACATGCGCCATGACCGGCACCTGATGATCCGTCAAGAAATGGATGGTCTCGACCATCCGCACCCCCCCTTCCAGCTTGATGGCCTGACAGCCGGTCTCCTTGAGAACCCGCGCCGCCGCATCCATGACCACATGGGGCGGTCCGTGACAGACGCCGAAGGGCATGTCGCACACCACCAGGGCACGGGAAGCCCCCCGCACCACGGCTGTGGTGTGATAAATCATCTGATCGAGAGTGACCGGCAAAGTGGTCTCATGCCCCAGAATCACCATGCCCAGGGAGTCCCCAACCAGCAGGATCTCCACCCCCGCCTTTTCGAACAGACGGGCAAAGGTGTAATCGTACGCGGTGACGCAGACCATGCGCCGCCCGTCCCGTTTCATGCGTCCCAACTCCGGGACCGTGACGCGGGGGATCATGCTCTCTTCCGCCAGGAGAAAGCGCGCAAGGGTGCCGTGACGAAAATCCGACATGCCAGGGCAAAAACAACCAAAGGGGAGTGTATCGTGGAAAAGAGCGCTCGTTTCATGGAAGTCCGTCCCGGTCCCCCAAGGTGGGTGATCCAGGCGTCCCGTCAGGTTGAGGTTCAAACGCGCCAGAAAACCGCTCTGTCCGCGTTGTCCGCATCCGCCGAATTGCATTCAGGGTCGCAGCTCCAAGGGAGGTTCCCTTGTCCGGAGTCCACGCCCATCGTTTCAGTCGGATGATCCGGGCCGTATCATCAACCTCCTTGAGCAAGGTGTCAATGGTTTTGCCGCACAACGGATGCAACCACCCGGGAGCCAGATCCGCCATGGGTTGCAACACGAAACGACGGGAACAGAGCCGGGGATGAGGCAGCATCAGCCTTGTGGAACGGATCACCCGGTCGCCGAAGAACAACAGATCCAGATCCAGCGGTCGGGGTCCCCACCGTCGTTCCCGTTGCCGGTTGCGTCCCGAGGCGGTCTCGATGCGCAAAAGAAGGGTCAAAAGCGCCCTGGGTCCCATCCGGCTGTGACAGGCGACCACCGCGTTGAGAAACCAGGACTGGACGCGGACCGGTCCCACCGGTTCGGTGAGATAATACGGGGAGATGGCGAAAAGATGCAGACGGGGATGGTCGCGCAGCCGACGCAGGGCGCGCTCCATGAGAGTCAGAGAGTTGCCTCGATTGCCCCCCAGGCTGATCCAGGCTGACACCGTGGGATCCAGAGCGCCTTCAGATCCGTCCGGTGCCGTCGGAGGAGACATTCACCTTGATATGCCAGGGTTCGAAACGGACCCCCAGCAGATTGTCCCGGGGATAACGCAGCCGCAGATAGCCCAGATCCCGCAGACGCTTGAACACCGGCGTGGTGACGAAGCGTTCGGTGAAATTGTAGGCGCCGAAGCCGGCCTGGCCCACGTCGAAGTCGCTCACCCCGTGATAGGAGTAGCCCGGAGGGGCCAGAGAACGGGAGGCGCGGGAGAGATTGCCGTTGCTTTCCGACACCTTGGAGAGGAACAACAAAAACTGCTTGATCACGCTGCGCACCCCGGAGGTAAGGACCACCTGATCCCCCAACTCCTTGCGGAGGTGTTGATAGATGGCCTCCGGCTGACCGCGGAACAAATAGTTCCCGGTGCCCGACAGTTTGACCACCTCTTCCATGGGGATGCGGTCGGTGAGATTGCGCAACGGTTTTTCGCCGTAAAAGCCGTAATCCGAGGCGCTGGCGTAAAAGAGCTGTTCGAGAAAGTTCAACTCCTCCACGGTGAAGGGACCGACTTCCGTCTGGGTGCGGGCCAGATAGACCGCCTGATCGAAATCCAGCAGATAGAAGTTGCCGAAACCCACCATTTTCTGGATGCGGTTGAAACGTTTGACCGAGGATTGCAACAGGGCGAGCTGTTCCTCTTTGAGAAACACATCGTCCGGGTGATCTTCGTTGAAGTAACGCACCTTGTGGAGATAGGAGTCCAGATCCTCATCGCGGGAATCCGGAGTGGCGCGTGTTTTCGGCAGGGGGCCGGGCGCACGGGTCGCAGAGGCGGCCAAGGCTTCCGCACCCAGAGGGAGGGACCCGATGACACCCGCGGCACCCGCGGTCAAGATTTTGAGAAATCCCCGTCTGTTCATGGTCTGTCAAGTCCGATGCCTGTCATGGAAAGATCGTCTTGCCCTCTCGTTGGCTGACTTGTCTGTTGAAAGGGGCAACGACGTCCAGCCCCATCATACCATCATTTGCGGAATGAAAGCCATGGGCCAAACCGTCTTCAGATGGCACAGCGCAACTCCTTGCACCTGACAAGCAATAATTCTGCCACAATATATAGCGCACTCCAAAATCAACAAAAAAAACGCCCGTTCCGGATCACAGCCGCGCATTTCGCTTTGACGCGCCTGTCCGGGTGGGGTACAAAGCGACGTGTCCAAAACAAGAAATCCACACCCCCGATCCCTCCAGCCATCCGCAGATCATGCCCGAATCGCGTCCAGTTCACCGATCCTCCGCCCCCCGTGGCCACGCTCTGCGGTTCGCGATCCTGTGGAGCGGCATCTGGCTGTGGATCTGGCTGGCTCCGACGCTCCTGCGGGCCGAGGATCCCTCCAATCTCTCCACCCACGACATCATGGATGAAATCGTTCAGGATGCTGTCAGGGAAAATAGCACAACAGCGCCCGGCAAAAAAACAGAAAAAAGCATCCCCACGATTTCCGTAACCGACATGTGCGCCAGAATCGGCGTAAAACTGCGCAGCGTGGATCCGGCATGGTGCCAGAAATTCAACCTCAAACCCACCGGCGCCCACTCGGTCAACGGTCTGCCCATTCTGCTCAAAGAATAAGCCCCCCAACGCCCCCCACCCCCCCCCGCACCCCGCCCCGCGCCCCGGCGGGCCCCACGT
>JADGAB010000342.1 GCA_015232245.1 Magnetococcales bacterium
TCGAGTCTGGCCGCGCTGGCCACGCTGGATGGCAACCACGATGGCCGGATCGACGCCAAAGACGCCGATTTCGCCCATTTGCAGGTCTGGATGGATGTCAACCAGGATGGAATCTCCGCACCCCAGGAACTCTTCACCTTGTCGCAACTGGAGATCACGGGTCTGGGGCTTGGCCTGGACAGAACCGGTGCTGCGGTGATGAACGGCAACAAGATCAATGGGTTTGCCACCGTGGATTATGCGGACGGTCATCAGGGGAGCATGGCGGAAGTGCAACTGGATTCAGACCGGACCGCCCCGGAGCAGACGCCACAGCCGGACAACGCGCCTCCGGCCTCCACGGCATCGGAATCTTTGCCCCATGGCGGCCTGGCGGAGATTCTCAACTGGGAAGGGGTCGCCCTGCGCCATGAAGGGGATACCCTGACCATGGTCGAGTACGATTCCGGCCTGGATCTGAACAAACTGTTGGCCAATCAACCCGCTCTGACCATTCATCAGGTGGATATGACCGGTGCTGGCAACAACACCTTGAACATTCACGATGTGCTGGATCTGTCCGACAACGAACACCCCCTGCGAGTGGACGGAAATGCGGGAGATGTGGTCAATCTGCAGAACCTGCTTGATACGGTGTTGGCCACCAACAGCGCAGTCAGCGTGAATGGAGTCTCCCATGCCACCGATGCGACTGGCCATGCCATGATCGGGGCGGAGAGTTATGTGGCCTACAAGAGTCTGGATGGTTTGCATACGCTGCTGGTGGATACGGAAGTGGTGATCAACTTTACCCGTTGAACGCCGGACAGACGTGGTTGAATGGCATCCCTATCCATGAGTTGATTGCGCATGACCACAAAACCTCCTGCCGTGCCTTCCGATGAGGCCACACCGTTTCCCCGGCCAGGGGAACCGGAGCCTCAGCGGCAATGGCCGGAAACGGACGCATCTTCCACCACCGACGATCCTTTGCTGCATTGTCTGGCCACCTTGACCCGGTACTGGCAGCGGCCCCAATCCTTGAACGCCCTGCGGGCCGGTCTGCCCCTGGTGGAGAACCGCTTCACCCCGGATCTGTTCCTGCGGGCCGCGGCCCGGGCCGACATCGCCGCCCGGGTGGTGCGCAAGCCTCTGGAGCGGATCTCCCCCCTCACTCTGCCTGTGGTCCTGCTGCTTAAAGACCGTCAGGCATGTCTGCTGATGGCCATGGAAAAAAATGGCCGGGAACTGCGGGTGATCCTGCCGGAAACCGGTTCCGGGGAGACCATCGTGGAGATGGCGCGCCTCAAGGAACGCTGCACCGGACAGGTCATTTTCACCCGTCCCCAGTTCCGCTTCGACGCCCGCTCCGAGGAGATTGGCGAGGTTGCCGACAGACATTGGTTCTGGGGAACCCTGACCCGATTTACCGGGTTGTACTCCGAGGCGATACTGGCTTCCTTGCTGCTCAATCTGTTTTCGGTGACCGGCTCGCTGTTCGCCATGAACGTCTACGACCGGGTGGTGCCCAACAACGCCCTGGAGACCCTGTGGGTGCTGTTCACCGGCACCGCCATTGTCTATGGTTTTGATTTCATCATCCGCACGTTGCGCAGCTATTTTCTGGATATCGCCGGGAAAAAGGCCGACATCCTCATGGCCGGCACCCTGTTCGAACAGATCAACACTGTGCGCATGGCGGCCCAACCCTCTTCCAGCGGCGCCTTGGCGCGCAATCTGTTGGAGTTCGAGTCGTTGCGGGAGTTTTTCACCTCCGCCACCCTCTCCACCTTCATCGACCTGCCTTTTGTGCTGCTGTTCTTGTGGATCATCTATTTTCTGGCCGGGGATATCGTGCTGGTGCCGCTGGCGGCGGTCCCTTTGATATTGGGGGTCGGCCTGATCTCCCAACGGTTTCTGGTGCGACTCATGCGCAAGACCGCCAAAGAGTCCTCCCAGAAACATGCCATCCTGGTGGAGACCCTCAATGGCATGGAGACCATCAAAATCCTGGGGGCTGCGGGCACCCGGCAGGAACAATGGGAACAGGTCATCGGTCTGGCGGCGCAAACCGGTTTGCACTCCCGCCTGATCGCCAGTCTTGTCTTGAATTTTGCCAATTTTATTCAACAGATGACCAATGTCGGCATTATCGTTTTCGGAGTCTATCAGATCCATGACGGCAAACTGACCATGGGGGCGCTGATCGCCAGTTCCATGCTCTCCGGTCGCGCCCTGGCTCCCTTGTCCCAGGTGGCCGGACTGCTGATGCGCCTGCAGCAGTCCAACGTCTCCCTGCAAACCCTGAACGGGATCATGAAACTCCCTGTGGAGCGTCCTGCCACCACCCGTTTCATTCATTGCCCGAAATTGCTCGGAGAGATCGTCTTTGACAATGTGACCTTCTCCTATCCCGGCAACCCTGTGCCGGTATTGCAGAATTTCAGCCTGCAGATCCGCCCGGGAGAGCGCCTCGCCATTCTGGGACGGATCGGTTCCGGAAAAAGCACCCTGCTGAAACTGATGCTGAATCTCTATCAGCCGGACTCTGGAACCATTCTGATGGATGGGGTGGATATCCGGCAGATCGATCCGGTGGATCTGCGACGCAATATCGGTTGTGTGACGCAGGAGAATCTGCTGTTTTTTGGTACCGTGCGTTCCAACATACTCATGGCCGATCCTTTCGCCAGCGACCAGGCCATGTTGCATGCCGCCCGGCAGGCCGGGGTGGATGAATTTGTCAGCCGTCATCCCCACGGCTTCAATCGGGTGGTGGGAGAACAGGGCAAGGGGCTCTCCGGCGGCCAGCGTCAGGCCATTGCCATTGCCCGCGCCCTGTTGACCAATCCTCCTTTGCTGCTCATGGATGAACCCACCAGTTCGATGGACAGCACCTCCGAGGAGCGGTTCAAGGCCCGCATGGCATCCGGGATGCAGGATCGAACCGTGGTGTTGATCACCCACAAGGCCTCCCTGCTGCCCCTGGTGGAACGGGTAGTCGTGCTGGATGAAGGCAAGGTGATTCTGGATGGTCCACGCCAACAGATCATTCAGCAATTGGGCGGCGGCTCCTTGAAGTCACGCGAAGTCCAAGGAGCGACGGACAATCCATGACAACCCATGACTGGCATGACCGGCAGTTCATGACCGAAGCGGCCTCGGCCCGGCAGAATCGGGTTCATCCCTATGCCCATGTGCTGCTGGTGGTGATCGGTTGTTTTGTGGTCGTGGCGCTGTTTTGGAGCGCCCACGCCGGGGTGGGCGGGGTG
>JADGAB010000343.1 GCA_015232245.1 Magnetococcales bacterium
TCCCCGGGGTTTACCTCGGCCATGCGCAAGAGCCATCCGGATCTGGTGAAACGGGCCGAGGAGCTGTTCGCCAGCAATTGCCATCGCCGCATCGAAAAGCTCCCCAGTCTGCGGGAGAACATGGGGGCCGCCAAACAGGCCATTCAGGAGATCCAGGCGCGCATCAAGAACAATAAAAAGCGTCTGGCCCTGGTGGAAGAACAGGTGACCATCAGCAGCAAATTGCTGGCCCAGGATATCACCAACCGCTACTCCCATCTGGATCTGCTCAAGGAGTCCCAGCAGATCAAAAACACCATCGAGGAGGATGGTCTGGCCACGGTCCGTGTCGAGGCCACCTACAAGGAGTCCCAGGCCAATCTGGCCGCGGTGGGCCATGAATTCGAAGAGGCGGCCCGGGAGAAACTCGCCGAGAACCGCCGTCAGATGACCGAACTGTCGGTACGTCTGCAGAAGTTCCAGAACAATCAATCCCGCACCACCCTGACCGCTCCGGTGGATGGCGTGGTCAAGAATCTCTATGTGGTGACCGAGGGCGGGGTGATCGCTCCGGGGGGCACGGCTCTGGATCTGGTGCCGGGGGAAGACCGGTTGGTGGTGGAGGCCAAGTTGCCGATTCAGGATATCGGCTATGTGAGTGTTGGGTTGCCGGCATTTGTCACCCTGACCTCCTCGGACGCCGCCCGCTACGGCAAACTGGCCGGTACCGTGGTGAACATCAGTCCGGACGCCACCGCCACCGAGGAGGGGGGACACTTCTACAAGGTGCGGGTGGAGACGGAAAAAGCCTATTTCGAAAAGGGCAGCATGAGTTATCGGCTTTTTCCGGGCATGATCGTGCGTTGCGCCATTCATACCGGGCAACGTTCGGTGTTGGATTATCTGTTTTATCCCTTCAAGAGCTTCATGGATCCTGCGCTGACCGAGCGTTGAAAATAATCAGATGATCAGAGGGGGGTGGGGTCCGCTTCACTCCTCCGTGATGGGCAGCACAGTGTCCTGACACCAGTTGACGTCATCCCGTTTCGGGTAGTCGGTGGTGTAGTGCAGACCCCGGCTCTCCTTGCGGTGCAGGGCCGAACGGATGATCAGGGAGGCCACCAGGGCGATGTTGCGCAGCTCCAGCAGATCCCGGGAGATGCGGCAGTTCCAGTAGTGTTCGTTGATCTCCTGCTGCACCAGTTCGATGCGTCGCCGGGCGCTGTGCAGTCGGCGGTTCGAGCGCACGATCCCCACGTAATTGCCCATGAAACGCCGGATTTCGTCCCAGTTGTGGGAGATGAGCACCGCCTCCTGACAGGGGTGACAGTCGAAACTGTCCCACAGCGGGATGTCCGGATGGGAAAAACGTGGCCGATCCCGCAAGGTGTTCAGCATGGCGTTGCCCGCGGCCTCGGAGAAAACCAGACACTCCAGCAGACTGTTGGAGGCCAGTCGATTGGCCCCATGCAGTCCGGTGTGACTCACTTCGCCGATGGCAAACAGCCCCTCCACATCGGTATGCCCTTCCAGATCCGTCATCACCCCGCCGCAGGTATAATGAGCCGCCGGAACCACGGGAATGGGTTCGGCGGCCATGTCCATGCCCAACTCCAGACATTTTTTCTGAATGTTGGGGAAATGCTCCTCGATGAAGGTTCTGCCCTTGGCGGTGATGTCCAGGTAGACGCAGGGATCCCCGGACCGTTTCATTTCGTAGTCGATGGCCCGGGCGACAATATCCCTGGGCGCCAGATCGGCTTTGGGGTGATGCCGTTTCATGAATGGCTCGCCGTTTTTCATCACCAGAATCCCTCCCTCCCCCCGTACCGCCTCGGAGACCAGAAAGGATTTGGCCTTGGGGTGATACAGACAGGTGGGATGAAACTGAATGAACTCCATGTTGGCCACCCGACAACCGGCCCGACAGGCCATGGCGATGCCATCTCCGGTGGCCACGTCCGGATTGGAGGTGTAACGGTAGACCTTTCCGGCCCCTCCCGAGGCCAGAATCGTGAACCGGGCCTGCAGGGTGAGTACCCGTCCGGTGGGAATCTCCAGGGCGTAGCAGCCGAAACAGCGATTGGCCTGACCGGGAGCAAAGATGCCGAGTTTCCGCGCCGTGACCAGATCGATGGCCATGTGTTCGGCGAGCATCCGGATGCGTGGATGCTGTTTCACCCGTTCCACCAGGAGTTCCACCACCGCGCGTCCCGTGGCGTCCGCCGTATGGATCACCCGGCGGGTGGAGTGGCCACCCTCCTTGGTGAGATGAAAACCTCCCCCAGGGCTCTCCCGGGTGAATGGCGCTCCCAGATCCAGCAGTCGCCGTATGGACCGTGGGCCGTGTTCCACCACCAGACGGACCGTCTTTTCGTGACACAATCCGGCGCCGGCGATCAGGGTGTCGGCGATGTGGGAGTCGGTTTCATCCGCCGGATCCAGTACCGCGGCGATGCCTCCCTGGGCGTAGTAACTGTTGGACTCACCGGGTTCGGCCTTAGTCAGGATCAGGACATCACCGTGCCCGGCCAGGCGCAGGGCGAGATCCAGACCGGCGACCCCGGCGCCGATGATCAGAAAGTCGGCGGTGAGTGGACGGGATTGAAAGGGCGTAGACATGGGATATTATTGTGAACCGCTGGGAGAATCTGTCAAGATGTGATGTTCACATCGACTGTTCCGTGTTGAGGGAGTCGAAAAGATCCGCCAGACGTCGGGCCTGGATCCGTCGGGAGTAGCCGGTGACTACGGTTTTGTCCGGCAGGGGAGCGGAACCGGCACGCAGCTGCTCCAGAAAATCCAGAAATTCCACGCGGATGCTCGACTCCTCTTCCAGGGGGACGATGGTGCGCAAACCGGCCTGATGCAGGATGCGGGCCGAGTCCCCCTGGGCCCCGGTCAGGGCGAAGACCGGACGGTTGGCGCGGAGATATTCAAACAGTTTGGCCGGGATGAGATGATTGAAACTCTCCCCCTGGAACAACAACAGCCCATCGGCCTGAAACATCTCCTGCAAGGTCTGGGGATAGGGCAGGGGCGGGGCCGTGGTGACGATCCGGCCCAGACCCCGTTTGCGGATCATGGCGTTGATGATGTCGTCGTGACTGGTGGCACGCAGAATGATCTGCAGACCGATACATTGGGGGCTGTTCTCCTCCGGAGCGCCGATGATCCCCTGTTTGGCCAGTCCCGCCAGCACGTTGAGCAGCGGGCCGGGATTGCGCTCCTCGCCTCCGGTGTAGAGTGTACCGCAGTG
>JADGAB010000344.1 GCA_015232245.1 Magnetococcales bacterium
TGAAAGAGCTTCTGAGCTATAAAGTGCGCCCAAAATGTAAAACTTTAATCAACCACGGTTAGATGTGGTGGTACCCTCCTCACACCTATGCCTAAAACAGCTTAATCCGCCGAACCGCCGTGTACGGACCCGTACGCACGGTGGTATGGGAGGGGGGAAGCCCACAAGGCCCCCCCTATCCCGATTGGCGTACCGAAATTGGATTTCCAAACCAAATGCTCCGCCCGATGTTGCGGTGCAACACGGAGTAAAGTTCAAGGGCATTTTGGTCGCCAACTGATTCAACGAATGACGATCCGGCATGATCTGCAAAGGCTTTTGTGCGGCGTGTCAGAATTTTTCCTCTGCGTCATCTGACACCTGTGGACCGGTTTTGGGGCTACGCTTGGGTGGCAAGGCGCATCCGATATTCTCTGGTCCAGAGGTCAGGACGCGAAGACCTCGTCCACTGAATTCGCGAAGACGAAGTTGTCACTCCAAGTCTCGATCAGTTCCAAATCCGCCGACCGCACTTTCTCGGTCACCCAGTCCGGTGTCTGGCCAAACTTGCGCCGCATCAGTTTCAGAAGCATGGAAGCGGCTTCTTCCTGGCGACCTTTTTTCTCGCCGTCCAGGAGGCCTTCCTGGCGACCCAATTGCATACCCGCCAGTATTCCTTCTTCCATGCCTCTGTCATGGCCAATCCGTTCTACGCTTGAAATGTATGGCATTTTATGGATCTCCTCGAATGCAACGATCTCTTCCCTTAACCGGATATCCAACTCTTTTGGCAAATGCAGCACCCAGTCGATGAAACGAAACAGGTCAATCACCTGCTGGCGGCAGAACCCGCTTTGGTAAAGGTTGCGGATCAGGCGCCATTTGACCTCAAAACGGTCTTCAAGCCGCTTCCGGGTCTTTTTAGCATGCAGGTACGCCAGAGTCACGATTGCAAACGGATTGGTGGAGTGCTCCAGATTCACTTCGGCAAAGTCCATCAACTTAACGGCAGTGAATCGATAACTCTGGCGCGTTCCCCACAACTCGTACCGGAACTCTTTCGGCCTCCACCGGATGCTCTCATCCGCCAGTACGGCTAGGCCAACCACCGGCTTTTGATAGAGGTCGTATGCCCTGTATTGATAAACGTACATCCCGGCGGCAAAGTTCATTTTGCGGTCGCCCTGGATTTCGATGTGGATCAGCACCCAGCATTCGTTGCCATCACACCTCCACACCTTGACCAGCTTGTCCATGCGCCGGTCACCGATCTCGGCCTCGCGGGTGATTCGGGCCAACTCAGTATCGAGAAATTCGTAGCCTTTGTCCCAGTCGATATCATTATGCGCATCCGACAGGAAAAAGGCCAGAAAATCTTGGAAGTATCCCTCCACGATCTCCTTCCATGGGACATCGAACTGGTCACTCTGGCGTTTCTCGCCGTCTCTCCCTTTTGCCATCACCGCACTCCTTCATGATCGGAAGATGTTCTTGATACACCTTCCGACCATGAAAAGCGAGGAAATGGCGGCGATCATCCATTCAATACCAAATCCCCTCCGGGTTGAAAGCCTCTTGGCCGACTCGTCTCGTTGATCCGGTTTCCGCAGCAATGGTCAGATCATCCAAAATATATGATTGGTTATTGCCCCTTGCCAGAGAGTCCATCGATGGCGCCGATCACCGAGTCGTTGTTTTGACCGGAAGGCAATACCACGCCCGTATCGATGGTGGAAGCCCCGCTCAAGCGACGCAGGATCAACACGCCGTCCGTGGCATCTACCTTGCCGCTGCCGTCTATGTCCAGTGCTGCTCCCAAAGCATTGATGGCGCTGATCACTGAGTCATTGTTCTGACCGGAAGGCAATACCACGCCCGTGTCGATGGTGGAAGCTCCACTCAAACGACGCAGGATCAACACCCCGTCCGTGGCGTCGACCTTGCTGTTGCCGTCCACATCCAGTTTGGCAGACGGTGCGGTCGTATCGGAGGTGCTCACGGCCAGGTCAAACGCCGTCAGGAACACGGGGGTGACCCCATCCGTGACACCAATGACGATGCTGCCAGTGGTGCCCACATCGACCGTGGTCGGCGTACCGGTCAATTGACCGCTCTTGGTGTCGAAGGCTGCCCAGGCCGGTTTGTTGACAATGGAAAACAGCAGGTTGGAACCTGTGACCGTCGGGGTAAAATTGTAGGCCTTACCCGCCGTGACGGAACTGCCTGGCGTCCCAGTGATGGTCGGTGCGTGATAGTCGCCAGCCAGACTGTGCAGGGTGAGCGTGACACGGGTTGACTCTTCCGACTGCACGGTGACGGCTGGCAGGGATGCATCCTGAAAACCGCTTTTGCTCCCGGACAAAGTGGTCGTACCGGCGTCAGCCAACAGCATTAAACTGCCATCCGCCATGCTTTGCACCGGGTTGCCATTCAACGTCACCACGGCGCTGGCAATGCGCGAAGCATCCAGATCACTCAACACAATGCCGTAAACAATGCCAGGAATGCTGTTGGTGTTGTTGGTTGTGAAGTGCCAGCTCTCCTTGCTGTCGATATGGGCACCGTAGGCGTCCACAGCCTCCACTTTCCAATAGTAGGTGATCTGATCTTCCAGGCTGGTCGCGCCATCCACAAAACCGGCGGGCACCAGGAAAGCGGAGGGCACCGTGATCCCCTCCTGCCGATAGACCATATTCTGAAACGCGCTGTCCTTGGCAATGAGCAGATTGTAGGTGACCGCATCGCCATTTGGATCCACCGCCGGGTCCCAGGTGAAGATGGAGACGGTCTTGGTCGAGGTACTGCCATTGGCCGGGGAGAGCAGGGAAAAGGTATTGGGTCCGGTATTGCCCGCCTTCTGCTTGTAGACGATGGACCGCTTCACGGGCGAGATGTCGCCAGTCTTATCCTCGATGGAATAATAGAACACCTCATAGCGGCCAGACTGATCGAAGCCCGCCTGCTTCACGTACCAAGTTTTCAGAAGATCAATATATGCCATCGGCACCTTGATGAGATTGATCTCCAGTTGCCTGGTGCCACCCTGGGCGGAAAGCAGCATGGTCGGTGTGCGTATTCCCAGCCAGACCGATGAAACCTGGTTGTCGTCACTGGCCGAGGCGATCAGGGAAGCGTCATTGGTGGTGGCATTCAGATCAGTGATGTCCGGTTAGAAAATTGCATCAAGGGAATACAAATACAATTAGCTTCAGGTGGGGGTACAATGCCTC
>JADGAB010000345.1 GCA_015232245.1 Magnetococcales bacterium
GGGAGAAGTGGAGCATATGTCTGGCCATGGGGGCCAGATACACTTTGCGCAAGGAGACCCCGTTTCCGGAGATCCGCCGCAGGATCCTGGAAATCTGGCGTGAGTATCAGGACACTATGGGATAAACCGGTTGCATTTTTTGTTCGAGAGCCTGGACCATGCGTGACAGACAAGGCAGGATCCTGATCGTCGATGACGAGAAGACCAATCTGGATGTGTTGACCAGCCTGCTGCGGGATCAGTACACCACCGTAGTGGCCAAGAACGGGGAACAGGCGTTGCAAAGGGCCCATGGGGATCCTCAGCCGGACCTGATCCTGTTGGATGTGATGATGCCGGGCATGAACGGCTTCGAGGTGTGCGCCCGTCTCAAGGAGGATCCCGTCACCCGGCACATCCCGGTGATTTTCGTCACGGCTCTCGACATGATCGGCGATGAGGCCGCCGGATTCGCCCTGGGTGCGGTGGATTATCTGTTCAAGCCCATCAATCCGGCGATCCTGCGGGTCCGGGTGCAGACCCATCTGGCGCTGGCGGATCAGAGTCGCCTGCTGGAACAACAGGTGCTGGAACGGACCCGGGAGCTGGAAACGGCCCAGGAAGCGTTGCGGGCCGCCATGGGCAATCTGCTCACCATTCAGGTGGGGCCCGGGGTGTTCTGGCTGCAGATTCCCGAGGCGGGTCTCTACATCCTGTGCGGCTGCCCAGGCGAGGTGGTGAAACTCCTGATGCTCAAGGGGTTGAACGCACCGGCCATCAAGAACGGGGTCAACTTCGAAACCGGACCGAACGTGATCCTTCTGTCGGATCTGCTGGTGCAAAACGGCGGTTTTGCCAACATGGCGGAATTCCCGGTATTGCAGATGCTCTATCGTCAGGGGATGATCATTCCCAACCATCCCAACAACACCGGCGTCAAGCCCATGCTCATGGGCGCCGGGGATCAGGTTCATGCCCAGCTTGCCTACATCCATCGGGGCAATTACGGTCTCTCCCGGGAAGAGTTGCTGGAATCCGGGCTGGATGAGTCCACCACGGACATGATGATGCGCATCAAGCTCCAGTTCGCCTTTGGCAAGATCCGCGAGCCGTCGGAGTTTCTCGATACCCTGATCATGAGCGACAAACCCCAGGAGATCCGCAACGGGGCGTTCGTGCAGCGCATCGGCTTCAACCGTTTCCGTTTCACCTTCCGGGAGCAGAGCGCGGAGGTGGATCTGAACCTCGCCAAGGATGCGGTGTACAAGTCTCCCTATCCTCTGGGCTATCATCGGGTGCAGCGTCATTATTTCGCGGTGTTGCACACCGGCGAGGGGGATGGCTGGGATCCCCAGCGTCCCAGCATGAGCAGTGTGGTGATGTTCCAGGGACGCTTCTACCTCATCGACGCCATTCCCGGGGTGTTGAACGTCCTGACCGCCCTGGGGATCGACATCAGCGAGGTGGAAGGGATCTTTCACACCCATGCCCATGATGACCATTTTGCCGGTCTGCCCGCCCTGATCCAGACGGACCGCCGTCTGAAATACTACGCCACCCCCATGGTGCGTTCCTCGGTGGCCAAGAAGTTCGCGGCCCTGATGTCCATCGAGGAGGAAAAATTCCAGCAGTTCTTCGAGATCCACGATTTGCAGTTCGATGCCTGGAACCAGTGCGGTGGCCTGGAGGTGCGCCCCATCTACTCTCCCCATCCGGTGGAGACCACGCTGCTGGTTTTCCGGGCACTGGCGGATGACGGCTACCGCACCTATGCCCACTGGACCGATCTGACCTCGTTTGCGGTACTCGACCGGATGACCCAGCCGGGACCGTTTGCCGTGGATGCGGAGAGCGTCCGACGCATCAAGGAGAACTACCGCTTTCCCGCTGATTTGAAAAAACTCGATATCGGCGGCGGCATGATTCACGGCATGGCCCAGGATTTCCGGGGGGATGCCTCCAGACGGTTGATTCTGGCCCATCTGGCCCGGGATCTGACCACCGAGGAGATGGAGATCGGTTCCGAATCCACCTTCGGGGCCCTGGATGTCCTGATCCCGGGGGAACAGGATTATCGTCGCCAGCGGAGCTTCTATTATCTGCGGGAGCTCTTTCCCGAGATCACCGACGATGACATCCGCATGTTGATCAACGGTCCCATTGTCGAATACAACGCCGGCTCTTTCATCCGCCGGGAGGCGGATGCGAACGATTTTGTCGAGATGACCGTCTCCGGGGATGTGGTCTATCTGGACGCGGATTTCGGCATTCGCTATCACCTGGGTTTCGGGGCCTTCATGGGGTTGCAGCGGATTTTTCCCGAATCCCTCATGGACGAAGGGAGTTACCGGTCGGTCTCCCACAGCGCGGTGCTGCGCATTCCGGTGAAGCTGTTGCGGATTTTCCTGGAAAACAGCGGCCTGTTCACCAAACTGGTCAGCGTGCTGGAAAAGATCCGGTTCTTGCGTCACACGTGGCTGTTCGGGGAGCAAACATCCTTTGTTTTTCTGTCCAAGCTCGCCCAGTCTTTGGAGCTCTTGCCCGTGACCGCCGGGGAGAGGCTCGAACTCCAGGGGGAGGGCCCGATGTTGTGGATGGTCTTCAAGGGGCAGGTGGCCATGGAGTGTCTGGAGGGGAAAGTTCAGGAGACGATCGAGGCGGGAGGATTCTTCGGCGAATGGGCCTACCTGGAGAACGTGCCATGCGATTGGCGCTTCCGCGCCGTGACGGACGGAGAACTGGTGCGTCTGAACTGGGCCGGATTGATCGATGCCCCCATCATTCACTGGAAGATGCTGGAGATCGCGCAAAAACGGGCGCATCTGGCCTCCCGTTCCTGAAAGGTTGAGTATCCGCAGGAGAATTGCCGTGCCATTTTTTCTCGATGAAGAGGAAGAAGACGCCTTCAAGGAGCTGTTCAACATCAGTTTTGGCATGACCGCGGCCAGCCTGAGCGAAATGGTCGATGCTGAAATCGAACTCTCCGGGCCCGGTTTTGCCAGGATCCCGGCTGGTTCGGTCACGGAGTTCATCCGTGGTCTCTATGGACGCTCGGTGGGACTGGTGGGCATGCGCTACCGGTTCATTTTCCCGTCGGACAGTGTTGTCGTGGGCATGGCAGTGATGCTGGTGAACGCCGCGGATCTGGGCCATTTCCTGGAAGCCCTCCATGGCAGTGCCGTGCCAGAGGAGATGGTGATCCCGTTGGCCGAAGAGTCGATGCAACT
>JADGAB010000346.1 GCA_015232245.1 Magnetococcales bacterium
CGGCGCAGGGATGGTTGAGCACCGTCACCTTTTGACCCATCACCGCCTGGATGAGTCCGGCCACTCCCAGAAAGGAGTTCTCGTCGAGTTCCAGAGGGTCGCAGAGCCGGTCCTGGAGCATGCGCAGCACCACATCCACCGGGTGGAGTCCGTCCAGGGTCTTCAGATGGACCCGGCCATTGCGCACCGTGAGGTCTTCCCCCTGCACCAGGGTCAGCCCGAGAAAATTGGCCAGAAAGGCGTGTTCGAAGTAGAGTTTGTCTTCGGGCCCCGGGGTCAGCAGCACGATGCGGGGATCCTCCTTGGGAAACGGGGGCGCATCGTGCAGATGGTCGCGCAGGGCGGAGAAAAAGGGGATCAGCAGCCGCACATGGCTTTCGTTGAGCAGTCCGCGCAGCAGCCGGAAGAGAATCTGGCGGTTTTCCAGGGCGTAACCCGAACCGGTGGGGGTCTGGAGATGATCTCCCACCACCTGGAAGGATCCCGGGCCGGTGCGCACCAGATCGGCGGCCCAGCAGGGCAGCAGGGCGCCTCTGGTTTTGGGCAGTCCGTGACAGGCCCGATGATAACCGGAAGAGGCGAAGATCAGGTTGGCGGGGATGATGCCGGCCCGCAAGGTCTCCTGGTTGCCGTAGAGATCCTCCAGGAGCATCTCCAGCACCCGATGGCGCTGCTGCAACCCTTTTTCCAGTTGCCGCCACTCTTCTTCGATCAGGATCAGGGGGATGAGATCCAGGTCGAGGGTGCGCACCCCGTCGGTTTCGTTCTGGAAGAGGTTGTAGGTGATGCCGTTTTCCAGCAGCAGTTGACGGGCCTGTTGGCGCAGGGTTTCGAGGCGCTGGGCGCCGAGCCCTTCCAGGTGGTTCAGGAGGGTGTGCCAGCCCGGACGGGGGTTGCCGTTCGGGTCGATGGCCTCGTCGTAGCCGAGGGGGGGGTAATAATTCCGCAACAACGAGATCATGGGCGCAACCGGTTCTGACGTGAATTGCAAAGGGGCTATCAAAACCCGGAACGTCTGCGCATGTCAAGGGTGTGGGGGTATTCTCCCGGCGCTTCCTCGGAGGGGATGATGACCCGTGTCGCCCCCGGGGTGTGTCCGAACTCCTGGAAACGGCTCCCCCGTCGGGCTTCCGCCTCGAAGCTGTTGACCGGGAAGAGTTCATGGTTGCGTCCGCCGGGGTGGGCGGCGTGATAGACGCAGCCTCCCAGGGAGCAGCCGTTCCAGGTGTCCATGAGGTCGAGCGTCAGGGGGGTATGGACGCCGATGGTGGGATGGAGCGCGGAGGGGGGTTGCCAGGCGCGGAAACGGATGCCAGCCACCTGCTGGCCGTGTTCCCCGGTGGGACGCAAGGGAACCCGGCGACCGTTGCAGGTGAGCAGATGCCGACCCGGGGTCAGGCCAGTCACCTTGGCCTGGATCCGTTCCAGGGAGGAGTCCACGAATCGGGCCGTGCCCTGACGGGTCAGTTCTTCCCCCAGGACATGCCAGGGCTCCATGGCCATGCGCAGCTCCAGGGTGATGTCTCCAAGAGAGACCGCCCCCAGACGGGGAAAGCGGAACTCCACAAACGGTTCGATCCAGTCATCCTGGAAGGGAATCCCCGCGCGGCGCAAGCCTGAGGTCACCTCCAGCACGTCGCGGCGCACGTAGTGGGGCAGCATGAAGCGGTCATGGAGTTCCGTGCCCCAGCGCACCAGTGCGCCCTTGTAAGGTTCGCGCCAGAACCAGGCGATGAGGGAGCGCAACAGCAGCATCTGCACCAGACTCATGCGGGCGTGGGGAGGCATTTCGAAGGCCCGGAGTTCCAGCAGTCCCAGCCGACCGGCGCTGCCTTCCGGGGAGTAGAGCTTGTCGATGCAGAACTCCGCCCGATGGGTGTTGCCGGTGAGGTCCACCAGCAGATGACGCAACAGCCGGTCCACCAGCCAGGGGGCGGCCACCTCCCCTTCGGGCATCTGCTGGAAGGCGATCTCCAGTTCGTAAAGGGCCTCGGATCGGGCCTCGTCCACCCGGGGGGCCTGACTGGTGGGGCCGATGAAAAGACCGGAAAACAGATACGACAGTCCAGGATGGTGCTGCCAACAGGTGATCAGGCTGCGCAGCAGATCCGGACGCCGGAGCAGGGGGCTGTCCGACGGAGTGGCCCCGCCGATCACCACGTGATTGCCCCCGCCGGTGCCGGTGTGGCGGCCATCCAGCATGAATTTCTCCGTGGCCAGCCGACTGGCCCGGGCTTCCGCATAGAGGGTGGTGGTGACCTCGATCATCTCCTGCCAGGAGGCGGCGGGATGGACATTGACCTCGATCACCCCTGGATCCGGGGTGACCAGCAGCCGTCGCAGTCTGGGATCGGAGGGGGGATCGTACCCTTCCAGCAGTACCGGAACGTCCAGCCGGGTCGCCACCCGTTCGATGGCCGCCACCAGTTCCAGAAAGTGTTCCAGCTCTACCAGAGGGGGAAGAAAGAGATTCAACACCCCCTGACGCACCTCGGCGCAGAGGGCGGAACGGACCGGCGGGGCGGGACGGGAGGAGGGTTTGATCTTTTTTGCCGCCGTGACCGGCAGAACCGGGCTGTCGCTCTCCGGATGGGGCGGAAGGGGGGGCGCTTCGGCAAACGGGGAGCGCTCCTCCAGAAACTCTTCGGTATTGTTCCAACTGTCCGGCAGGGAGTCCAGAGGCAGGCGCAACCCTAAGGGCGAGTCCCCGGGCATGAGGAAGATCTCTCCCCGGCGCAATGGCCAGGGGGCGGTCTGCCAGAGATGATCGTCGCAGCGCAGAGGCAGAACGTAACCGGTGGGTTTTTCCACCCCTCGTTGCAAAAGGGCCGCCAGGCGCTGCCGATCCAGGGAATCCTTGGCGCTGGCCCGGGTGGGATCCCGATCCACCGGAGCGCGCATCTCCTGCCACAGGTGATGGAAGGGATCCTCGCAGGCGGAAAGCACAGCCTGGGCATCGACGCCCAGTTCCCGGGCGATCGCCTTGAGAAACCGTTCCGCCAGCGGGCCGTCATGACCCAGATCCCCGGCGCCCCAGGCGAGCAGCGCCTGATTCCGCCAGACCGGCTGGCCGTCGGTGCGCCAGTAAAATGCGTATCTCCAGCGGGGCAGGGGCTCGCCGGGATACCA
>JADGAB010000347.1 GCA_015232245.1 Magnetococcales bacterium
GGGATCCGCCGAGGAGTGGGGGCACTTCGAGGATGTGGTGTTCGCCGGCGGCACCCGCACCACCCTTCTCCCGGAACTGGCCAACCGGATCAGCGCGCGCCACTGGCAGGACGGCATCCTGCATACCGGCCACCAGGAGGTCAGTGGACTGGATCACGTGCATTTCTTCTCCATACCGCTCTCCGATGTGAATGAGCGACCGGTGGCCAGACTGGTGGTGCTCTTCGAGGATCAGCCTCTGGAGAAGATCACCTCCACCCACAAAACCCGGGTGATCATCGGCATCGTGCTGAGCGCGCTGTTTCTGGGCCTCATCTTTTACCATCTTCTGCAACGGGTGGAGGGGAATCTGCGACGCGCCACCGCGGAACTGCGCCACGGGGAACAACGCAACCGGGCCATTCTGGACACCGCCCTGGATGCCATCATCTCCATTGACACCAACGGCCTCATTCTCGAATTCAACAAGGCGGCGGAGAGAATTTTCGGTTTTCGCAAGCAGGACATTCTCGGCAAAGACATCAGCGAGACCATCATTCCTCCGGAGATGCGGGAAGCCCATCAACGGGGTCTGGCCCGTTATCTGGCCACCGGGGAGAAACGGGTCATCAATCAGCACATCGAACTGGACGCCATCAACGCCCAGGGAGTGCGCATTCCCACGGAAATCGCCATCACCGTGATTCCGGGAGCCAGTTTCACCTTTTTCACGGCGTTTCTGCGGGACATCTCCGAACGCAAACAGATGCTCTCTTCTCTCAACGACGCCATTGCCGCCGCCGAATCGAGCAATCAGAAGCTGCGCCAGGAGGTGATCCGGCACGAACAGACCCTGGCCCGTCTGCAGTCCAGCGAGGAGCGTTTCCGTTCCGTCACCCTGTCGATCCGGGACGCCATCATTGCCGTGGATCAGGATCAGACCATCATCTTCTGGAACAAAGGGGCGGAAGTGCTGTTCGGCTACTCCCGGGAGGAGATCCTGGGAAAGAAGCTTTTGCCATTGATTCCAACGCGCCATGTCTCGGCACATCGGGAGGGATTCCGGCGTTTCACCCAGACCGGCCAGGGCCCCATGCTCGGCCAGACCTCGGAGTTGACCGGACTGAAGAAAAACGGCCAGGAGTTTCCCCTGGAGATCTCCCTCAACTCCTGGACCCATGCGGACGGACCCCGTTTCTTCTCGGCGGTGATCCGGGACATCACGGAACGCAAGCAGACCGAAGAGACCCTGCTGGCCGCCAAGGAGAGCGCCGAGGCGGCCAACCGGGCCAAAAGTCTGTTTCTGGCCAACATGAGCCACGAGATCCGCACACCGATGAACACCATCATCGGCATGGGGTATCTGCTCTCCCAGACCCCCCTGACGCCGGGACAGCACTCCCGGATGCGCAAGATCCAGTCCGCAGCCGAAACCCTGCTGGGGATCATCAACGACATTCTGGACTTCTCCAAGATCGAGGCGGGCCGGATGGAGTTGGAACATCTGCCGTTCCAGTTGAACGAGGTACTGGAGAAGGTGGCGGGGATGGTGGCCATGCGGGCCGAAGAGAAAGGGTTGGAGATCCTGTTCGCCCAGCCGGCGGATCTGCCCCGGGCACTGATCGGCGACGCGCTGCGTCTGGAACAGATCCTGATCAATCTGGGGACCAACGCGGTCAAGTTCACCCATGCCGGAGAGATCGTCTTCCGGGTCGAGGCACTGGAGACCACGGAAGAACAGGTCCGGATGCGGTTTGCGGTGCGGGACAGCGGCATCGGACTGACCGAAGCGCAGATCGACGGTCTGTTTCAGCCTTTTGCGCAGGCCGACTCCTCCACCACCCGTCATTATGGCGGCACCGGTCTGGGACTGGCCATCTGCAAGAGCCTTGTGAATCAGATGGATGGTTCCTTCACGGTGATCAGCGCTCCCGGAGAGGGGAGCGAATTCTCCTTTGCCATCCCCCTGAAACGACAGACTCAAAACCTCTCTTCCACCCCCCCGACGTTTCTCTCCACGACCGGTCCATTGCGGGTACTGGTGGTGGATGACAACGACAGCGCCCGACAGATTCTCTCCGAGATGGTCCAGGGACTGGAGTGTCGGGTCACGACCACCGGCTCCGGCCAGGAGGCGCTTGAGGAGATGGCACGGGTCAAAAATGCCCGGGAGCAACCCTACGACGTCATTCTGCTCGACTGGCAGATGCCGGAGATGAATGGCATCGAAACCGCGCAACGGATCCGCGCCGCGACCGGTCAGAACTCCTCGCTGGTGATCATGGTGACCGCCTTTGGTCGTCAGGAGGTGATGAAAGAGGCGCGAAATATCGGGGTGCATGGATTCATGCTCAAGCCGGTCACCCCGTCGGTCCTGCTCAACACCATGCAAGAGGCCCTCGGCAAGGGGCTGCCGAGCGCTGCCAGGGAGCAATCCCACGGCTGGAAAGCCGAAGAGATCCCGGGAAATCTCCAGGGAATGCGGGTGCTGGTGGTGGAGGATCACGACATCAACTGGCAGGTGGCGGAGGGGATTCTCTCCAAGGCCGGCATCATCAGCGGGCGGGCCGCCAACGGCGCGGAGGCGGTCTCCATGGTCACTGCCCGACCGGGTGATTTCGATGTGGTATTGATGGATCTGCATATGCCGGTCATGGATGGCTACGAGGCGACACGCCGGTTGCGTCGTCTGTTCGATCCGCAACGTCTGCCGATTGTCGCCATGACGGCCAATGCATTGAAGAGCGAGAAGGATCAATGTATTGATTTGGGAATGAACGACTATCTCACAAAACCGGTTCACGTTTCCCAACTGTTTTCGGTGCTGTCGGCCCTGCTGCCGGAACGCGCCCCGGGCCGGTTTTCCGGGCTGAGGGAACCTTCTCCGGAGCCCTCAACCCTGCCCTTTCCCGCCGTGGCGGGCATCGACCAGGAGGAGGCCCGGGAGCGGCTGTTCGGGGACGGAGAGCTGTTTATCCGTCTGGCCCGACAGTTTGCCGCCATGCACCGGGACTCGGCCCGACGCCTGGGAGAATTGCTGGAGCAGGGAGCTCTGACCGAAGCCCGGGAGCTTCTGCACGGCATCAAGGGGGTCACGGGCAATCTGGCGGCGCTCAACCTGTCGGCTCTGG
>JADGAB010000348.1 GCA_015232245.1 Magnetococcales bacterium
ACCAGGGGGATAATCCCCCTGGACCCCTATCAGTAAAACAACACATCCGGACAGACGGTTTGATAACATGATCAGGCGTTGCATTCTTGTCACCCGCCCGGAACCGGGAGCCAGCGAAACCGCCCGCCTGATCGAAAGTCACGGCCATGAGGCCCTGTTGGCACCGGTGATGACCATTGCCCCGATGGCCGACCCGCACCCTTTCCAGCAGGCCATTCAGACACTGGACCGTTACGACGGAGTGATTCTCACCAGCGCCAACGCCGCCCGGGCTTTTGTCACCGCCCTGCCGACCGGAGTCATTCCACCTCCGCTTTTTGCCGTGGGAAACAAAACCGGCAGCATTCTGACCCGACCCGGCTGGCAGGTCTCCATCCCGGAACAACCCCAGGGGGGAGAGACGCTGGGAGAAACCGTGCTGCGCGCCTGCGGTCAAGGGAAACGCTTTCTTTTTCCCCGGGCGGAAGAGGGACGGGAAGAGTTGATCACCCTTTTGGAGAAAGCAGGCAAAACCGTGGAGACCATGCCGGTCTACCGGAGCGTGCCGGTGGATGGGTTGCCGAAAGAAGTGGTACGACGCCTCCCCGAACTGGATGCGCTGCTTTTTTTCAGTCCCCGCACGGTGGAGGTGTTTCTGGATCTGTTGTGCCGGGAAGACAACCGGCTGCCGGATCAGGCGGTAATCGTGGCCATCAGCCCGCTGACCGCCGGGACTTTGACGAAATCAGGCGTACGGGTGGATCTGACCGCCCCCAGACCGGACGGAGAGAGCCTGTTGCAGGCCCTGGAGGAGTATTGGCAAAACCGGAATGAAACCTTGTAAACCTCCCCCCACTACCGAGCCAGATCGGCAAACGCCCCGGCCACATACAGCCCCTCGAACGCCCCGACCACCCGGGGATCAAAACTTTTCCCCGACAACCGACGGATTTCGTTCACCGCATCCTCCATGCGCCAGGCATGCTTGTAGGGCCGACAATTCACCAGGGCGTCGAAAACATCCGCCACGGAGACAATCCGGGCGGCCAACGGGATATTCTCGCCCCGCAACCCTTCCGGATAGCCGCTGCCATCCCATTTCTCGTGATGATACAAGGCGATCTGCCGGGCGATGCGAAAATTCTTCTCATCCTTGATGATCAAACCGCCAATGTGGGCATGGGTGGAGATCCGGGAGAACTCCTCTTTGTCCAACGGTCCGGGCTTGTTGAGAATCTGGTCCGGAATGCCGATCTTGCCGATATCATGCAATTGACTGGCTTCGGCATACATTTCCGCCAGATCCGGCTCCACCCCCAGGGCCAGAGAGAGCTGCCGGGTCAGGGAGACGATCCGTTGGATGTGCTCGCCGGTATTGGCATCCTTGGCTTCCGCGGCCTCGGAGAGCATCTGAATCGCCGAAGCGTGGGCCTGACGCAACTCCTGCTGCACCCGCAAGGACTGCAAGGCCACACACACCTGACCGGTGAAAATCCGCAACAGATGCACCGCCAGAGGATCCAGAGGATGAGCGTGCTCCAAATAAAGCAGTCCGATCACCTCCTCCCGGATGCGCAACGGAATGATGGTCTCGGTGGGGGTGATGTTCTCCTCCATCGGCGGATCGGTCTTGTCCAGACGGGCTTCGCCGACACCCGCCTTGATGAGAATCTCATCCTTCTGGAACATGGCCAGAAAACCGTTGGCAATGCGTACCGAACTGTTGGCCCCCAGATGACACAACCCCAGAATCTGCGTGAACACCCCGGAATAAAACTCCTCGAAGGAGTCCAAAGGATGCAGATACATGCGGGGAGCGGCCTCCAGAATGGCCTCCAGCCCCTGCCGGGCCATGTCGATGGTGGTGAGATCCCGATAGGACTTCAACGCCAAACGTACCGTGGTATAGAGCTTCTGGGCGGAAAGCTCGCTTTTTTCCTTGTAGTCGTCGATATCGAAATGATCGATCACATAACGTTCCGGCGCCAGCCCCGGCTGACCGGTGCGGATCACCAGACGAATGCGCTGATCCCCCAGGGTCTCGCGAATGTAACGGACCAGTTGCAGCCCCGCATCATCGCTCTCCATGACCACATCGATCAAACCCAGGGCAAAACCGTGCGCCGGGGTCAAAAGCTCCCGGGCCTCCTGCGCGGACGAGGCCGCCACCAGCATCAAAGGCCGACCGGCAAAGGTGAACAGACGCAGATTCAAACGGGTAATGGAGATCACATCCGCGTCGTCATCCACCACCAGCACTTTCCATGGAGGCTGACTGGTCACCTCCGGGAGCGAAGATGCCACCTTGGCTTTCAACTGCAGGGTGCGCTTGGGCGTGCTCATGGGCCGGATCCCGCCTGAAAGGAGGGGAGAGGAAAGATCTCTGCTTGTAACAAACGTGGACAAAACCTAACAGAGTTCCTTCATCCAGTCAATTTCAAAATCCCAGTCACAAAAGAAAAAAATATTCTCCCGCCGGCAGACCCGGACATCAAAAAAGATGACCACACAGAAAAAATCCGCTTGATTTTTCCTTAAAATAGTGACATCAATCACGTTGGCGTCAACCCGGTACGCTGACAGCCATTCAAATCATCGCAAGCAGGAGGATATTGTGGCATACACCAAGGTGACATTTGAAAATCCCCACACTGGCGCCATCAAGGAGGCCCCGGTGGGTTTCTCGTGGACCGTGTTTTTCTTTGGATTCTTTGTCCCCATTCTGAGAGGGGACTGGAAATGGACCATCATCATGCTGCTGCTTTTGCTGATCACCCTGGGATTGAGCGGACTGGTGTTCATGTTCATCTACAACAAGCTCTACATCAAAGAGCTGATCGGCAACGGGTTCAAGGCCAAATCCGCCACCGTGGGCACCCTGGACCAGATCTCCCTGAAACTGGGCTTGCAACTGCCCACCGCTTGAACCGCGCCCCTTGCGGTAAGGTAAAAGGCGCCGCTTCGCGGCTTTGTGGGGCGCACGGCAGGAAAGGCGCCGCCTTCGGCGGCTGTGTGGGGCGCTCAAGGGAATTGCTTCGCAATTCCCTTTTGAAAAGCGCGCCAAAGGCTTAAAGTCCCAAGGGCTTCGCCCCTGGACCCCACCATGGGCT
>JADGAB010000349.1 GCA_015232245.1 Magnetococcales bacterium
AAAGGCTTAAAGTCCCAAGGGCTTCGCCCCTGGACCCCACCAGGGGGATAATCCCCCTGGACCCCTATCAGTAAAACAACGCATCCCGAAATGGTTGCGGTTTTAAAATCCTTGGGGAGGAATCCCCCGGACCCCCGCTTTTTTCAAAAGGTTTCGATACCCCTGCGTGAAGGTGCTTCTGTGATTCTTGGCTTCAGTCATCTGGCCCTCACCGCCTGCGATTGGACCTCTCAAAGCCAATCCCTGGAGGCTGCGGGTTATACCCGGGTCTTTTTCAGCCGGCATCTCCCCAATCCTCCGGAGAAAATCCCGCTTTTGTCCCGTCACCACCCCACCCACGATCTGGCCCTCTATCATCACCCGACCGGTCTGGCCATCGAACTGATCGATCACGGCCCGCACGCCTCCCCGCAAACCGGACCCTACCAGGTCGATCCCCAAGAGCCGGGATGCCTGCGGCTGCACTGCGCTGATCCGGCCAGGGAGATCCCCTTCTGGACCCGGGGGCTGGGATTCCGCCTCAATCCGGAGGGGACGGAAGGAGTCCTGCAACGCCCGGTGGCCGCCTGGTGCGCCCGCTTGCGGTGGATTCACGACCCCGCCATCACCCCGGCCCCCCTGGACGCCGGCGGACACGCCTGCGCCGCCTTCGTGGTCGCGGACCTGAAACGGGAACTGCTCCGCATGATCACCCTCGGGGCCTGGGAGATCACCCCGCCCTTTTGCCTCTCTCCCAACGGACAACCTCTCCTCATCGCCCTGCTGCGCGCGCCGGGAGGGGCCATCGTGGAACTTTTGCAACCTCTGGGAAAACCGTCGCCATGAATCCGCGCATCATCGATTTGACCCTCACCATCGAAGAGGGGATGCAAACCTTTCCCACCCCCTGGCATCCCTATGTGGAGATCACCCAACTGGGACGCCATGGCATCGAAAACCGGGAAACCCGCAAACTGGTTCTGGGCACCCATACCGGCACCCACATGGACGCCCCGCGCCACTTCATCCGCCGGGGAGCCACGGTGGATGCCATTCCCCTGGAACAACTGGTGGGAACCGCCACGGTGGTGAACTTCGCCACCCTGCCGGATCACACCCCCATCACCCCGGCCATGCTGCTCCAGGCCGTGGGAGAGCTGCCGTGGGAGAGGCTGGCGCTCCGTTTCGACTGGGATCGGCATCTGGGAACCAACCGTTATTATACGGATCACCCCTTCCTGGAAGAAGAGACGGCACGTTTGTTGCTTGAAAAAAAATGCCTTTTGTTGGCCATGGACACTCCCCAACCCGACAATCCGCAAAACGGTCGGGGCACTCCCAAGGATTCGCCAATCCACAAGATCCTGCTGGGCAACGGGGTGATTCTAGTGGAATATCTCATCGGTCTGGCGGGTGTGCGGGGCAATCCGGTGCAGCTGGTGGTGGCGCCGTTGAAAATCCGCGATGGGGATGGCGCGCCGGTGCGTTGTTTCGTGATCGAGACGCCTGGTTGAACATCCCGGCGACGGTAAAGTTTTGAAAAAAAGCGGGGGTCTGGGGGATTCCTCCCCAGGGGCCTCATTCTGGACCCCACCGGGGGATCATCCTCCTGGATCCCTATTCATTATTGCCTCCAACAGGGGATGACCATGCAGGATTGGACCCAACGCATCGCCAAGGTGCTGGAAGAATTGACCGGTCAGCCGGTGAAGCTGACCGAGGATGCCAATATTTTCACGGCCCTGGGTATCGACTCGGTACAGGTGATCATGCTGGTCTCCATGCTGGAAGAGGAGTTCAACGTTCAGTTCGGTTTCGACGATCTGCCGGAGATGACCTCCATGGCCTCGATTGCCGTCATGGTGGGTCGGCTGGGAGGAGCGTGACATGGCTTTGCGTCTGGTGCCCGCCCATGAACGGGATATGCCGGAAGTCAGCCGCTTCATCGATGAGTACTGGCCCCGCAAGATCCTGTTGACCGATCCGGTGTTTCACGCCTGGCAGATGCTCAACCCCCCCCTGGCCCAGGGCAAGGATCACTCCTGGCTGATCCTCGATGACGAAGACGACACCATTCAGGGGTATTATGGCGGCAATCCCCGGGAGTTCGTGGACGAACGGGGCGACATCCATCCGGGCGCGGAGCTGACCACCATCTTTTTCACCCCCCGGGTGCGGGGGGGCGCCATGGTGTGGGAGCTGGTCAAAACCCTGCAGCGTCAATACGCGGTGCTGGTGGGCATGAATACCAACTCCATGGCGTTGCCGATTTTCCGTTTTTCTGGTTTTCGCCACATCCGCGCCGTGGAACGGATGACCCGGGTCTATCAATCCGCTTTTCTGGAACGGGTGGGGGGGTTGACCCCCATGGCCCGCAATCTGCTTTCCCTGCAAAAACGGGCCGCGTCAAAAACCTCTCCGTCCTGGCGCGTTCCCGATCGGGAGGAGCTGCAAACCCTGTTCACCGGGTACCGCATCCCCGGGGTGGCCCATTTCCGGCGGGATTTCACCAATCTGGCCTGGCGTCTGTTGGATCATCCCTATTTTCGCTACGAGTGTCTGCTGGTGGCTCCGGATCAGCCGGAACAGCGCACTTTGCTGGTGTTCCGCGAGGAGCGTCACGAGAATTTCGCCGTGGGGCATGTGGTGGATGTCCTCCCTTTGGGGAGGGATCTGCCGGATCTGGCCGCTGTGTGTGACCGGCTGGCGGCGGATCGGCAGATCGACATGATCGACGCCATGTTCACCCAGCCCCGTGTGGTGGGGATTTTTTGGCAGCGCAACTGGCTGTCCACCCTCAACGATCCGGAGGTGCGGGTGCCCAATGTCTTCAATCCACCGGAGTTGCGGGATCCTCCCACCGGGAATGTCACTTATTGGAGTCATGAATCCGTGGGATCCTTGACCAATCTGTGCGGATTGCATCTCTCCAAGATCGATGGCGATTGGGATCGACCCACCCAGGCATGGTTGGATGCGCAGAACAACAGAAGCGGTGGAGGTTGAAGCTGCTCATTTACTGATAGGGGTCCAGGGGGATTATCCCCCTGGTGGGGTCCAGGGGCGAAGCCCTTGGTGGGGTCCAGGGGCGA
>JADGAB010000034.1 GCA_015232245.1 Magnetococcales bacterium
TCGGAACCACGAAATCACATTGGGCTGAACGAATCACGCCTCACATGGATGTCGAAACCAACAAGTCGCCCAGTTTCGTTTATTTCAGAGATCAACTGCGAGAGTTGGCACCGAACAAATCGCCAGAGATCAACTGACTGCTTTCACTGCCATCCCCGGACGGATTCGTCGTCCGGGCCCGCCCTGCTTCCGCGCTTTCTTTTGCCACCTCCATACAGGATCTGGAACAGGCCATGATCCGCCTCCGCAAGGTGGCGGAAGAGTTGGCTGGGTAATTTTATCTGCCAGAAAAAATACCAAAGCTGACTGCATGGGGACCTGTGGTCGGATTTTTTTGTTGCAATTCCTTTAACAATGCACACACATCTCAAGGGGTGGCATTAGAATTGCGCACACAATACAACACACGTCACTTTTATCAGCCTAATGCACTATTTTTCATCTTGACTTTTGTTTATATTTTTAGCATGATTTATCACAAGATCACGACTTGACTTAAGCAATCCGCATACCAGTTCCAAAATACAGACAATCTCACTCTTAAAAAAGACTGGAGATCATGATGTCTAATACAGATCCGGCATCCGCAGACGGAAGCGTTCCCCATTCGACAAACGGGGAACGCTCCCCCGCAGACAATTCCGGCCTAAGAGCTTATCTGCAAAGAGGAGAAACCAGACTATCTACAATGCACAGAATTGCTGGTGTTTTTATGAATGGGGCTGGCTTGTTAATGTTAGCGCCCATATTATTCAGAGAAGGTTATGATAAAATATTTTTTTTTGCAATTGATGTTGTCAGGTCCCAAAATGAGCACTCTACAAACTTCAAAATAGGAGTTTTACTCCAATTAACTCCTTACCTTTTATCAATTGTTTTGATTATACTATCTTTGTATTTGTTATTTGAAGACTTAACAAAATTTTATTACACCGGCCACATTCCAGGCGCTCTAAAAACCAATAAATTCTTGCCTGTATTCTCGTTAACAGCCATCAGTGCTTCAAAAGATGACTGCAACAACAAATCAGACGATATTATTAGATCAATAATAGAAAAAAGACTATTTGAATTCGCACTTCCGCACAAATATGACAGCTTAGAGGAAACCGCAGAGGGTTTTGGAAAATCACTTGGCGCTCCTGAAGGATGGACAACAGAGCATATTACAAAGATCTTCGGAACCAACAAACACAAAAACGATCTCGTCAAATTTCGCCACGCATTAAATTTAAGTAGCTGCTACAATAGAAACCTGATTGAAGAAGTCGCCAAAATGCAAGTTTCTCTCGTCAGACACAATCTATATCTAAGAACTCTTGTAATTAGATATTTTAAAGCATTCATATTGTTACTGTCTGCAGCATTAATGACAAATTTTTCAATTCATATTTTCTCTCTCTTAGAGCACTTAGGTGCATCAGAACTTAATGTGATATTGAGTTTGATTGGTATCAATTTTTTATGGTCGCTTAGCTTCCTAATAGTAAGATTACCTGTCTACTGGGTAAACCAGATCTCATCTCTTAACGCCCAAAGACTGGACGGATCAGATCTGACATTAAAGCTGTTCCATAAGTTAGCAATCGGCGCATGCCTTTTTGGAGCATCAACCTCCATAATTTCTTTTATTCTCGTCCATTTTTAACAATAAAAGCTAACACAATAATCTTCTTGCCATAACTTCCATATACGGTTCCCCTCACGCCGCGAACACCTCCGGATAATCCCGGCACGCCTGGCGGAAATCCCCCATGCGACCGATATCCATCCAGTAGTCCAGAAACGGAAACGCGGCGGTGGTTTCGCCTTGCTTGATGATGCTCTGGAACAGGGTCGGCATGTCGTAATACTGACCCCTGGGAATCAGGCGCAGCACTTCGGGGTCGAGGAGATAGATCCCGGCGTTGACGAAATACTCCTGGACCGGTTTCTCCTCGATGGTCACCAGACGATGGGCGTCCAGACGCACCACGCCGTAAGGCACGGTCTGTTCCACCTTGCGCACGCACAGGGTGGCCCGGGATTGGTGTTCCAGATGAAAATTCAACACATGCTGGAAATTGATCCGGGTGAGCAGATCCCCGTTCATGACGAAAAAGGGTTCCGTGGGGGTTTCGGGAAACAGGGAGAGAGAACCCGCCGTGCCCAGACGACCGTTTTCTTCCAGATAGTCGATCTCCACGCCCCAGGCCGAGCCGTCGCCGAAATACTCCTTGATCATCTCCTTGCGATAGTTCACCGACAGGAAAAACCGGTAGAATCCATGGGCGATGAAACTCTCCAGGATCACTTCCAGGATGGGCTTGGAACCCACCTTGAGCAACGGTTTGGGGATCATGTCGGTCAACGGGGAGAGCCGGGAACCCAGACCGCCGGCCATCAGCACCACGGCGTTCTCCCGGGGGGTGGGCACCGACAGGTTGTGCATGGTCTCCAGTCCCAGCACGCATCCGGCGTCATCCAGAAGGGGAATGTGCTCGATCCCTTTGGCGTGCATCATGGAAAGCAGACGCTCCCTGGTGTCCGTGGCCCGGCCAAAGGTGGGGGCGGCGTTCATGATGTTCATCACGGGCTCCTTCATATCCACATGTTTCAAAAGGGCGCGGCGCACGTCTCCATCGGTCACCACCCCTTGCAGATGACCGGCTGTGTCGGTCACCAGGGCCAAACGCAAAGCCCCCTTGTCGATCACCCGGATGGCCTCCAGAATCGGCAGTTCCGGCTGAATCAAAATGGTTTGCCAACGCTCTTGTTCTCGACTCATCGCACCCTCTTTCGCTGCTGGATCATGCGGCACCATACCCTGTGCCATCAATAATGCAATTCAGGGACCAATTTTTTTATTGATCATAAAATCAGCGCATTACCAGGATTCCGACCAGAACAGGCCGGAACCATTCACCCTTTCAGCAGTTTGCGCACGGCAAGAATGACCCGTCGCTGATCCAGCGGATGCAGATTGGTGGAACAGGGCAGAGTCACCACCCGCCACCAGAGCTCCTCGCTGACCGGTTGGGGGGTGGCGGGGGCTTCCCGGTAGGGAGGTTGTTGATGAATGGGTTTCCAGAACGGTCGGGCATCGATGCCCACCTCCTGCAATCCGGCCCGCAGGGCCTCCACCCGGGAGGGATTGTCCCGATGCATGACAAAGCCGGAAAACCAGCAGGCGCCGGCGCTGTCGGCGGGGTTCGGAAACGGGATGAGCCACGCTCCCAGGTCCGCGAAGGCTTCGTCGTAGTGGGCGCGGATGCGGCGTTTGGCGGCCACCAGCTCTTCCAGGCGTTCCAGTTGGGCGCAGCCCACCGCGGCCTGGAGGCTGGTCATGCGGTAGTTGAAGCCCACCATGTCATGATCGTATCCCGACCCCACCCGGGCGGTGGTGGTCAGATGACGGACCCGGGCCAGCAGTTCCGGATCCTCCCCGACCACCGCGCCGCCGCCGCCGCAGGTGATGGTCTTGTTGCCATTGAAGGAGAAGACCGACAGCTCCGCCCCCAGCGCGCCCACGGGTTTGCCGTGACGGGTGGCCCCCAGGGCGGCGGCGGCGTCGGCGATCACCGGCAGACCCCGGGAGCGGGCCACCGTCAGAATCGCTTCCATGGCCGCGGGCAGTCCAAGGGTGTGCACGGCCATGACCGCCGCCACCCGGCGTCCGCTGGCCCGATGGAGCAGAGTGCCATCGGTACGTTTGACGGTCTCCTTCGTCAAAACCTGTTGCAGCAAGACCGGATCCAGATTCCAGGTATGGGGATCCACATCCACCAGCCAGGGGGTGGCGCCGCAGTGGGCCACGGCGTTGGCGCTGGCGATGAAGGTCAACGAAGGGACGATCACCAGATCCCCAGGCCCCACGCCGAGGGCGGTCAGGGCGGCATGCAGACCACAGGTGCCGGAGCAGACCGCCACCGCGGCGGCGGCGCCGCTGGCCTGGGCCACCATGGCTTCGAAACGGTCCACAAAAGGGCCGACCGACGAGACGAAGGTGCTGGTGATGCAATCGTTGAGGTAGCGGGCCTCGTTGCCGGAGAGATCCGGCACCGCCAAAGGGATTTTCAACAGGGACTCCTTGCCGGGGTTCACATCTTGCCATCCAGATCGCGGCCTGCGACCCGATGCCGCAAGGCGGGCACCGCCTGTTCCATGGCCCGGACCATGGCAGGCAGCTCCCAGGGGGATTCATCACGCAATCGACGGATATCGTTCAAAAATTGTCGCAATCTCGCCGGGTGTCGCACCGGATCGGCGATCACCCCGATCCGGGCAAAGCGTTGAAAATCGGCGATTTCGCCCTCTCCCAGGAACTCTTCGGTATCCTTTTCTCCCGTGGTATCGCTCAAGGTGAAACAGCAGGGCCACTCCCGGCACTCCGGCCCCATGGTGGCGGCAAAGCGCCGGGCCTCCTGATCGCTGGCAAAGAGCCTCGGGGTGTAGCCCGCCTCTTCCAGAAAGAGCACGGCGATTTCGGCAAAGGTGGAGAGATCTGCATCCGTATCCAGACGGGGGATGAAAATCTCCCGGTTGTGACCGGTGACGCTGGCCAGCAGACAGAGTTGCCCGGCCTCTTCGTGGGAGAGAAAATAGCGTTTCACATCCAAGGGTGCTGCCAGGGGCTGACGTTTTTCCAGACGGCGCACGAATCCATGCAGCAGACTGCCATCGGAAAAGGCCACATTGGCAAACCGGGAGGTCACAACGGTCAGGCTCTCGGACCAGGACCACATGGTCTGTTCCATCAGGGCCTTGCTGGCTCCCATGAGATTGGCCGGATTGACCGCCTTGTCCGAAGAGACGGAAAAGAATCGGGGATTCCCGCCTTTGGCCAGCCGAGCCAGCAATCCATCCAGGGCCAGCAGATTGACATCCAACATGCGCATCAGGGTGAAGGGATCCCGTTCGGCCCGGACGTGCTTTAAGGCGGCAAAATTGACCACATGATCAAACCGGGGGGCCGCCTCCAGGAAGCGGTCGAACTCCACGGATCCCAGGGCGATGGCGCTGGTGGAAAACTCCCCCGGAACGGTCCGGTCCGAGGCGCGCAGCTCCCGGACCAGTTCCACCAGGTTGTTTTCGCTGGGATCCACCAGATGAAGCCCCCCCACGGGCCAGCGGGTCAGCTCCCGGGTGAAGGCCGAACCAATGGAGCCCGCGGCCCCGATCACCAGCAGGCGGGCCCCTTTGAGGGCGGTTTCGATTCCGGCGCGACCGCTCTCCAGATCCTCCTGGAACAGGGATCGCTCCCGGCGCAGCACGCGGCTCAAGAGACGCGGACCGGTCATGCCGCGCTCTCCCGACCGGTCCGGTCCAGATCCTCCAGAAAGGTGCGGGCCGCCTGATTCTCCGGGTCTTCGGCCAGGATGCGGGCAAAGGTGGCCCGGGCATCCTCAGGCCGTCCCAGTTCCAGATAGAGCCGTCCCAGTTTGATCATGGTGACGAAATCCTTGCGCACCACCTTCAGATACTCCTCGAAGATGGCTGCGGCGGTGGCGCCATTGCCGTTGAGACGCAACAGTTCCGCGTGGAAGGGCACATGGGCGAAGGAGATTTCGGCGAGCCGCTGGGAGACCGCCTGGGCGGTGAACAGATCCCCGTCCTGCAGGGCGATGGTGAAGATCCGCTGCAACGCCTCGGCCAGCAGCGCCGGATGGGTCACCTGACGGAAGTGGCTCAGCGCCGCCGGGCGTTCTCCATCCATTTCCGCCAGGTAGCCGGTAATGAGGTGGTGGTATTCCTGTTTTTCGGCCAGGGAGCTTTTTTCCAGACCGATGCCGAACTGGCGCAGCCGTTCCCGTTCCCGGTTGCGGAACAGAGCCTGGGCCTTGACCCGCACCTCCTGGGGAGAGCTTTGCACCGCCATGATGTACTGCTTGTAGTCGTGATCCGTCTGCCCAAGCAGGGTCTCGAACTGGTCGAGCAGCTCCTGGAACATGGGCCGGACCGGTTCGGGAAGATCCGCTACACTCCAGCCGTGGCGCTGCAGAAAGACCAGCGCCCGACCCGGCTGCCGGTCCTTGCGCCACTGTTCCACCAGTTTCTTGAAATCCGGACGATTGCGTTCCTCCTCCAGGCGAATCCGGACCCGCTGGCGCACGTCGTCGAGCAGGCGGATCAGGGAGACGGCGTTGTCCCGATAGATCTCATAATAGCGGCGTCCCGCCTCCTCGATCTCCGCGTCGCTCCACTCCCTCTCCTTGTCCGGACGGCTCAACTTGAGCATGGCCCCCAGACCCCACTTCTTCACCAGCCGGCTCACCTCCCGATGCTGGCTGTCCAGGATCTCCTCGATCTCGTCCATGCGTTTCTTGAACTTGAAATTCGGCGGTTTGCCCCGGCGTCCGAAGAGTCCCTCGTTGCACTCCAGCCCTTCGATGGCCAGACTCTTGACCTTGAGCGCCAGGCCGCGCACCTTGGCCAGTTCCTGATCCAGGGCCTGACAGTGGGCGGTACGGGTGATCTGGGACTCTTCGGGCAGGATCTCTCGCAACCGGTCCAGGGCCGGGGCATCCATGGTCGCCGGGGCGAGGCTCTCCCATGGCAGGTGCTCCACTCCGGCGATCCGGGCGGCGGCCTCCGAGGGATTGATCACCCGGCAGTGGTGTTCCGCGGCGTATTTGGCCAACGCCTCCAGACTGGGAATGGCGTTGAGGAAATCATGCCGGGTCTCCGCCAGCCAGCCACCGTTGGTCTCCACCATCAGATCCCCCCGGGCGATGAAGGGTCCGATCTCCTGTTCCACGCTGCCGGCCACATGGGTGAACCCTTCCCGGCTGAAGCAGAGATCGAATCCGGCCAGGATCACGCCGGAGAACCCCATGTCCACGGCCATGCCCAGGGCCTGATGGCCCACGGTGATGCCCGGATAAAAGACATTGACGGGATTCAAGGGGCTTTCCCAGGGGAACAGGGTGCCCATGAAGACGCTGCGTCCCTGCCACTGTCCCATCAGGATGGGGCTTAAGTGGTACATGTTGACCAGCAGACTCTCCGGCCAGAAAGGGAGCATCCCCTTGCTTTGATGGAAGATGACATCGTGGGGATCGATGGCGAAGATCAGATCCGGCACGATCCCTTCCCGGCGCAGATGGTCGGCGATGCGGGCCACGGCCAGGATGGTCAGGTTGGAGCGATGCTGGCGGATCCAGGGAAAGCTTTCCGGCAGGGTGGGTCCGCCGGCCAGCAGGATGGCGGTCCTGCCGGCAAAGCTGTCCCGCAGTCGACAGGCGGAGATGCGGTTTTCGGCAAGATTTTCCAATCCTTTGGTCATGAAGACCCGGTGACCGATCTCCTGGCTTACCTGCAGACGGTACTGTCCCAGGGAGCGTTCCACATCGCCAAACAGACGGGCATAGCCGTCGTGGACCCCATCCACCACCGCCAGAGATTTGGCCACGAACACCCGGTCCAGATAGAAATAATCCTTCAGGGAGAACCCTTCCGCCGCCTCGATCCACTGTTCGGGGGCGGTGACCAGCAGGCCGGGGGGCAGGGTTTCCGGCAGGATCCCCTCCTCTTCCAGCCGTTGCAGCACGGCGGGATGGTCCAGAAAAATGAACCGGGAGCCTTCCGGGCGTTTGCGTTTGGCGATCCAGTTGACCAGCAGACCGGAATCACACCCCACCACCAGATACAAGGCGTCCTCCCGGGAGAAGAAATCGCCGTACTGCTGCCCAAAGACATTCTCTGAACCGACCCTGGAGAACGCCTCCTGGTTCACGGAGGGCAGATAGCGTTCGCCGAACCGGTTCATCAAGAACGGGCCCAGAGAGATCTCACGGGGGGTATCCTGCATGATTCGACCTTTTTGGGAGTGGTGATTGCAGAGGCCATGCTCGCCAGATTCTCAAGCAATTTCCCGGCCATTTCAACAAGGGCTCCTGTACGGCCTCTGGATTGCATACAAGAGGGACAATTCCGACCCTCTGCAACCAGCATGTCACCACCATGTCCACTACCGACACCTCCACCGAATTTCAGGAAGCCTTCACCCAGGCGGCCACCCTGGTCGAGATGGGTCAATGGAGCGACGCCATGGAGCGTCTGCTCGCCCTGAAACGGGACCATCCGGTCCATCCGGGGATATGGCATCTGCTGGGTCTGGTCCGGCAGGAGATGGGGGATCTGCGGGGCGCGGTGGAGGGGATGAGTCAGGCGGCGACGATTGCGCCGGACAATGCCGTCTTCCAGTTGGATCTGGGGATTCTTCTCAAGAAAAAGGGGGCCCGTTTCCCGGCCATGGAGCGGTTGCGGGAGGCGCTCCGGCTCGATCCGGAGTCGGCTGCCGCCCATTTCCATCTGGCGGATCTGTGGATGGATCAGGGGGAGATCGAGGCGGCCATCGGGGCGTTGACCCGGGCGGTGGCCATTCAACCCGATCTGGTGGAGGGGTGGATCAATCTGGGGCTGTGTCAAAAATCCCGAAACCAGCCCGAGGCGGCCCGGGAGAGTTTCCGTCAGGCGCTCCGCTGCCAGCCGGACCACCCCCAGGCCCATGTCAATCTGGCCATGGCCCTGCTGATGACCGGAGCGTACCAGGAAGGGTGGCAAGAGTACGCCTGGCGCTTTCGCCTGCCCCGGCCCAGTCTGGCGTTCGCCCCCTCGCCGCTCCCCGTCTGGCAGGGGGAGGCGTTGCAACAAAAGACCATTCTGCTGTTGGGAGAACAGGGATTCGGCGACATGATCCAATTCATCCGCTTTGCGGCCCGACTCGCCGAACAGGGGGCCCGGGTGCTGGCCGCGGTGCCCACGCCGCTGGTGACGCTGTTCCGACGCGCCCCCGGAGTGGCGGTGGTCCAGGATCATCTCTATTTCAAGGAGCCGATCCATTATCAGATTCCCCTGCTGTCGGTTCCCGGCATTCTCGGCACCACCCTTGACACCATTCCGTCCGCCGACGGCTATCTGACACCGGATCCTCAACTGGCCGACGCATGGGCCGCCCGTCTGACGGGTGATGCGTGCAAGGTGGGGCTGATCTGGGCGGGCAAGCCTTTGCACGCCAACGATCCGTTGCGACGCCGCTCCTGCACGCTGGCGGATCTGGCCCCCCTGGCCCAGCTTCCCGGGGTGCGGCTGTTCAGTCTGCAAAAAGGGGCGCCCGAGCTCCCCTCCCGACCAATTCCCGAGGGTCTGCCCATCGTCTCCCTGGAGGAGCACCTGACGGATTTCGCCGCAACCGCGGCGATCATGAGTCGGATGGACCGGATCATCACCATCGACTCGGCCACGGCGCATCTGGCCGGGGCTTTGGGCCGACCGGTCTGGACCCTGTTGCCCATGGCTCCGGACTGGCGCTGGGGCATGGATCAGCCAACCACCCCCTGGTATGCCAGCATGCGCCTGTTCCGCCAGTGCGTCACCGACCGCTGGGACAAACCGGTCGCCGCCATTCTCCAGGCCCTGCGGGAGCGGGCATGAACGGTTCTCCATCCCTTTCGGCCCTGCTCTCCCAGGCCATGGAGGCTTACCGGCGCGGGGAGCACACCCAGGTCACTTCCCTGGTGCGCCAGGCGCTCGCTTTGGACCCGGAAAACGCCGACGCCCTCTATCTTCTGGGCATCAGCGCCGCGGCCATGTCCCGGCCCGATCTGGCGGCCAACCTCCTGACCAAGGCCATTGCCCGCCATCCCGGTCAACCCTATTACCATCTGAATCTGGCCGCGGCCCAGTCCGATCTGGGTCAACCGGCCAAGGCGGAAGAGAGCCTGCGGACCGCCCTGGCCCTGCGTCCGGAACTGGCGGAGGCGCATGTCAATCTGGGCAATCTGCGCATGGATCAGGGGAATCTTTCCGGAGCCATCGACTGTTATCTGCAGGCGTTGCGGATCAATCCGGAGCTGGTGACCGGCTACTACAATCTGGGGGTGATCCTGCAGGAGTTCGACGACCACGCCGGGGCGCTGGAGCAGTTCGCACAGGCGTTGCGGAGGGATCCGGAAAACGCGCTGGCCCACATGGGACGGGCGGCATCGCTATTGAAGACCGGGCGGATGCGGGAGGGGTGGGAGGCGTACGCATGGCGTTTCCGACTGCCCAACAACACGCCGCGCCTCTGTCCGGCGCCCCGCTGGGACGGCGCATCTCCCGCCGGACAGCGCCTCTATGTCTACACCGAACAGGGATTCGGCGACGCCCTGATGTTCGCCCGTTTCGCCCCGACCCTTAAAGAAATGGGGGCCACGGTGCTGTTGGAGTGCCGTCCGGAACTGGTCCGGCTGCTGGCCGCCTCCGATCTGGCCGATCAGGTCACCGGTCGATCCCTGGACGACCCGACCCCGCCCCCCTTCGACTACGACCGGCACATTCCCCTGATGTGTCTGCCCAGGCTTCTGGGCACCACGCTGGAGAATCTTTCCCCCCGTCACCCTTATCTCATGCCGGATCCGGCGCGGGTCCGGGCCTGGGGGGAACGCCTTGGCGCCGTCCCCGGGCTGCGGGTGGGGCTCTCCTGGTCAGGCAATCCACAGGCCCGGGTCAACCGGGATCGGGCCTGCACCCTGCGGGATCTGCTCCCCTTGACCTCCCTGCCGGGCATCCAATTTTTCAGCCTGCAAAAAGGCCCCCCGGCCACCCAGTTGACCGAGGAGATCCGTCAGCGCCACGCCATCACCCCTTTGGACGCGGAACTCACCGACTTCGCCGAAACCGCCGCCGCCCTGCAGCATATCGATCTGCTCATCTCCACGGACACGGCCATCGTGCATCTGGCGGGAGGCGTGGGCAGGCCGGTCTGGACCCTGTTGCATACCGCCTGCGAATGGCGCTGGCTGCAAAGCCGCAGCGACTCCCCCTGGTATCCCTCCATGCGACTCTTCCGGCAACCCGGGCCAGGGGAGTGGCGCGGTCTGGTGGAACAGGTTCGTCTTGCCCTGGCAGATCTGTCCGAGACCGATCGGCACTGAAATAAACTTGAAAATCTTGTCATAAACGCAAAAAATTCTTGATTTTTACATGCAACCCCGGCATGCTTGCCCGTCATCATCGTCAAGAAAATCAAACACCACCACCCCCTCTGCCAACATATAATATTATCGACAGAGATCAATGAAATGATTTCTTGTTTATAAACAATATTAATTAATAATGATTGTTTATTTCTAATTTTCAAGTATTGTAAAATACGTAAAATTTGTAATTGTCTATCTCTACCCGCCCATCAGGAACCACACCATGGACATGGATCGACAGAGCCACCTGATCAAAGCCATCCGGGACGCCATGCATGAAACCGCCATGGCATTCTTCGCGACAGACCTGGAAATACGGGAGGGACCGGCCATCAGCCGTGGGGAGCGTTCCTCCAAGCATTCTGCCCAAACGGATGTGACCGCGATCGTGGACTTTCGCGGCGCCATGCACGGGGGGATCCAGCTCTCCGCCCCGCTCCATGCCGCCCTGGGACTGGCTTCGGCCTTCTGGGGCGAACCTCTGGAAGATTTCAACGACACCGCCCGGGATGCCCTGGGAGAGTTGACCAACATCCTGGCCGGGGCCATGAAAAGCCGCATCAACGACGGTCTGGATCTGACCCCTCCCCGGGTTCTGCAGGGAGAGGCACAGGACCACTTTGACAATGATCTGCTGGACAGCACCCGCTGCTATTTCCTCACCACCAACGGGCCTCTGTTCATCGAACTCTATTACAACCCCCTGGATGCATAAACCGGCATCCGGAAAAACCCCAACTCACAGATTCAGACCGGCCTGCCGGGCCATGGCATGCAACTCCTTGCGGGCTTCATGGAAGTTCAGCCGATCCAAAGCGCCATCCAACCGATCCACCCCTTCGAACCCCCGCAACCAGGGGCGCAACTCTTCCAGAGCCCCCAGAAAGCCCAAATCCTGCCGGGCCAGCATCCGGTCGAAATCCCCCAGCCGCCGTTCGATCTGCTCCGGAGTGGCCGACGCCCCATCTGCCGGCCCCTCTGTCTGCCGATGGCGCGCCCGGTCCACCTCGATCTGCCCCAGCCACTGCTCCACACAGGCCAGCACCACCTCCAACTCGGTGACGAACTGTTCCAGCCGAAACGGCCACTGACTGGTCAGATGGGCCCGCAGCACGTTTTCCAACTCCCGGGTCGCCACATACAACGCCTTGGCAGAGAGGTTGCCGGCGGATCCCTTCAGGGAGTGGAGCACTCTTTGGGCCTCTTCCATGGCATCCGGCCCGGACGCATCCCCCTCCACAACGGCACGCAGCACCTCTCCGGTTCGGGCATATTGACGTTTGAACTCCAGCAACAGCGCCCGGAGCAACTCCTGATTGTGCTCGATGACATCCAGCAACGCGGCCCGGTCAATCCCGGGCAGAGGCGCGGAGCGCTCCGGAACTGACGCGGAAAGTTCGGCACGAACGGAGGGCGGACTCTCTTCCTTCCCCGCCCCTTCCCTGCCGCACTGTCGGGAGGGTATCCAGCGCTGCAAGGCGGCATACAACCCCTGGCGATCAAAAGGCTTGCTGACCTGATCATTCATCCCCGCCGCCAGACTCGCCTGCATGGCCTCCGCCATGGCGTGGGCGGTCATGGCCAGAATGGGCAGATCCTGAAAGCGCCCATCGGCCCGCAGATGACGGGTGGCGGCATAGCCATCCATGACCGGCATCTGGATATCCATCAGGATCAGATCATACCCCCCTTCCGGCGCCATGCGGAGCGCATCCAGACCATTTTCCGCCACATCCACCAACACACCGACCTGACGGAGCGTCTCCTCGGCCACCTGCCGGTTGATCAGGTTGTCCTCCACCAGCAGCACCCTGGCCCCGGCCAGATGGACCCGCGCTGCCGCAAGATCCACCTTTCCCCGCACCTCCCACCCGGACCAAAGGTTCTCCGAATGCCCGGTTTGAGCAGGCTCAAAACCAACCACGCAATGAAACACCGTTCCGCGTTCCGGCGCACTCTCCAGCCAGATATTCCCGCCCATCATCTCCACCAGCCGCCGACTGATGGCCAGTCCAAGACCGGTGCCGCCATGGGTGCGGGTGGTGGAAAGATCCGCCTGAACAAAAGGTTGAAACAGTTTGGCCGCCTGCTCGGGATCGATGCCGATCCCGGTATCCCGTACCTGGAAATGCCAGAAAATCGCTTCCGCCTCTTCCCGCTCCAGGTGCGCGGAGAACTCCACCTCCCCCCCGGACGGGGTGAACTTGATGGCATTGCCGATCAGGTTCAAAAGTATCTGTTCCAACCGCACCGGATCCCCATGAATCATGACCGGACAGGCGGCGGCAACGTTGCGGATCAACACGATGCCCTTTTTTTCCGCCTCCAGCCGGAACAACTCCCCCAGATGATCAAACAGGTCTCCCGGTTTGAAATCCACTTTCTCCAATTCCATGCGTCCGGCGTCGATCTTGGAAAAGTCAAGGATATCGTTGATGATCCGCAACAAGGAGTGGGAAGCGGAGCCGATCCGGGTCAGATACTCCCGGGTTTTCGCATCGGCTGCGGTCCCGGTGGCCAGATCGGTCAGGCCGATGATGGCGTTCATGGGGGTGCGAATCTCATGGCTCATGTTGGCCAGAAACAGCCCCTTGGCCTGATTCGCCTGGGCGGCGGCGGCGCTGGAGTGTTCCAGGGCCCTGGTCATGGTCTGCAGATCCAGCACCATGCGGTTGAAGGTGGCGGCCAACTCGCCGATCTCATCCCGGGTGGTCACCGCCAGGGTGGTCTCGAAACGCCCCTGGCCAATGGCATCCATGCCCTGACGCAACTGGATGATCGGCGCGGCCAGCCGTCTGGAAACCAGATAGGCCAACCCGGCGACCAGCAACAACACCAGAACGACCGGAATCAGGGCATGATCCAGCTCCTTTCGCAGCCGGTCATGAACCATCTCGTCCATCACCTGAAAGACCACCAGCAGGGCGAACCGGCTCAAACCCGGCCCCAGGGAGATCTCCGCGTGAAACCGATGGCTCTCCAACCCGCCGGTTTGCGCCTCGCCACCCCCCAGAGGGATCAGGAGAGCCTCCTGCATGAAAAACAGGCTGGCCCCATGATAGCCCTCCACCTGCAATTCGCTGACATGTTTCAAAAAATCCGTCAGATCCGCATGGAGCAGAACCACTCCGGCAAATCCGCCGATCGCCGGATCGGTTTTGACGATGCCCGCCAGCATGCTCCAGCGGCCATCGGGCAACAGGAACGGTCCCCGATACCCCATGGACTCAGCCGGCATCTCCTGGAGACGATCAAAAAGCTCTCTGGCCTGGGAATAATAGGGATCCACTCCCGGATCCCCGTGCAGGGAGCGATACTCCCGCAGTCGCCGGTTTTCGCTCACGGCGACGATCTCCTCGCCGTGATGATCGAAAAAACGGACCGACAACAGCAGATGGCTCTTGACCGTGGAGACGTTCAGAAACTGCTTTTCGACCAGGGGTTTTATGGTCAACGACTTGTCCCCCCAGGACTGGAGCATCTCATCGAGTCCGGCGTTTTTTTCCAGAATGCGCAGACTGCTTTCCAGAGGAATGGCGATCACCTTGTCGAAATAGGCCACCGCCGCGCTGACCGCGTGATGGGCGGAGAGTTCCATCTCCTGCTGGATCTGGTGCTTGATGAAACCATACTGAATCGCCCCGAACAAAAAAATCGAGGTCAGGCTCACGCCGATAAACCAGGCGAGGAGTTTGTGAAAAATGGAACGACCGACGGGTTTCATGGGGGAGGCGGTGACGGTGGTTTCAGGGCATCGGCCTGATCGATGATCGCTTCGATGAGGGGATTGCCCAGAATGACGGACTCCAGGCCAAGCATGCGGGCCCGCTCCCGGTTGACGATCAACTCCCCCCGGGAGGGGGCGACGGGAGGCATGGCGGCGGGATTCTCCCCCTGCTCCAGAATCCGGTGGGCCATGCGTACCGCCTCGTAGCCCTGCTTGAAACCGGAATCGTCGGCCACGCTCAGCACACCCTCCTCGACAAACTGTTTTTCATCGCCGATATCGGGTTTCTTGACATGTTGCAGATACCAGGCGCCCAGAACGAGCTGATCCACGGGTTGTCCGGTCCGATCCTTGATGGTGTTGTGATTGGTGAGATAAATGGCGTCCGCCTGCCGGGCCATGGCCAGTGCGCCGGCCTTCCACTGTTCCTCGTCGTTGGAGACCACGGCGCCGATGAATCGCACCGGCAGTTTTCCGGCCCGTTCCAGACGGCGGAACTCCTTGACCTTGGCAAGACTGGTTTCCGACTCGTCCGCCAGAATGGCGATGGTGCGAATGCCCGGCACCAGTTTGACCAGAAACTCCAACCCCTCCTGCATGTATCCCGGCTGATAGACGCCGGTGACGTTATGGCCGGGTTTCTCCACGCTGTCGAGGAGTCCGTACTTGAGTGGCCAGACATTGACCCCCCAGAAGACCACCGGGGTCCGGGTATCCAGGTATTGGGTACCGATATAATTGGCCGCGTTGTCATCCCCCAGCAGCAACAGATCGGGCTGGAAGGTTTTGGCCTGTCGCAGGATCTGGCGGGCGTTTTGGGCCATTTCCTGTTGGCTGCTTTTGCGTTTGGTATCCATCCACAGCTTCTGGACCACGACCCGGGAACTCTCCACCGTATCGGTCCGGGTCAAGGTTTCCCCCTGGGCCGGATTGTCCAGATAGCCGAATTCCAGCAATCCGGCGCACACCCCCCGCTGGGTATCCTGGGACCACAGATACTCCCGATGGTAACTGCTGACGATGAGAAGACGTTTTTTGGGAGCGGCAGAGCTGTCGGTGGCAGGACACAGCAGAATCAGGAGCAACGCCCACACCAGCCATGGCCAGCCGCGCGCACCCACTGGAAAACGAAGCAAACGTCCACAACCGGAGGGGAGGGGCATTGGCGCTCCCTGATTCTCTGGCGGCCAGAGGCCAGGCATGGGGAAAAGGGGCCGAATTGGCGCGCTCCGGGGTCACGGACCCCAAAGAGAGCCAACTTTGGACTCATTGCACCATACACCGGAACCCGCCCAAACAAAAGAGGGAAGTGAACCCGGCCTCCTCACCATAAAAAGCGTCGATCACCCCTGATCGAGGAGAAACTGATAGCCGACCCCATGCACCGTCACCAGCATGCGAGGATTGGCGGTCTCCCCCAGCTTGCGCCGCAGACGGTTGATCATCACGTCGATGGTGCGATCATTGGGCATCCAGTCCCGACTGCTCACCGCCTCCAGCAACTGATCCCGGGTGAAGACCCGACCTGGCCGCCGCACGAAGAGCGCCAGCAGCAGATACTCCCCGTTGGTCAGAGAGACCTGCAATCCATCCGGCGTGGTCAGGCGACGCCGTTCGGTATCCAGGATCCAGCCGTTGAACAGATGCCGGGCAACCGCCGCGTCCTCCTCTTCCCGCTGCTTGCGGGTGCGACGCAACAGGTTTTTGACCCGGACCAGCAACTCCCGCTCGTTGAAGGGCTTCATGACATAATCATCCGCCCCCAACTCCAGTCCGATGATCCGGTCCATATCCTCCTTGCGGGCGGTCACCAGGATGATGCCGATGTCCGAGCGCATCCGCAGGGCCCGGGTCAGGGAGAAGCCGTCCTCGCCCGGAAGATTGATGTCGAGCAGTACCAGATCGGTCCGGGATTTTTCCAGCCGTTCCCACATGTGCGCGCCGTTCTCGGCTGCGGAAACCTGATATCCCTCTCTCTCGAAACAGGCCATGAGCAACGTCCGGGTCACCGGATCGTCCTCGACGATCAATAGGTGTGGTTTGTCTTCCATAATCCAGTCGTTACACTCCAACCCCCGCGATGCCATCCATGCGTTCCCCTCCTTGAGGCCCGTTGCCAGGAGATGATTCTGTACTCTGGCCACGTGACCAGTCAGTTTATCGTTATCATAACAGGATAAGCAAGATTAATTTTGAAACCCCTGCCATACCTCCCTGGATCATGCCGCGACCAACAGACAAACGCCGTGTCATTAACATCATGTTTACATTTTGTTATCCAAACACCCAAAAACTTCAAGAATCACTCCTGCTTCACCCCTGCCGTTTCCCCGGCATGGCGCCAATCCGGCAAAAAAATGGTCTCCCATGCATCCAATTTCCCTTCCCGACCGTAAAAACGTGTTATCCTGCATTGCAAAAGAGTGTGCTCCCGAAGGAGGCGCACAAGGAATCCATCCTCGCCGCAACCGTGATTGACGATCCCAACCATGGATGACCCCATACACGCCCTGGTGGTAGACGACAACCCGATGGAACGGGCGCTGTTGTCCGGACTGCTCAAGAAAGTCACCCGCTGGACCATCGTGCCCATTGCCTGCGCCACCGGCGAGGAGGCGCTCCAGGAGATCGCCCTGCGCGCCCCGCAGATCGCCTTTGTGGATTACCGGCTCGATCACGAATCCGGCATCGATCTGATCCGAAGCATCAAGGCCGGCGGCAGCCGGGCGGGTTGCATCCTCTTTACCGGCACCGAAGGGGATGAGGCGCTGCTGGAAGCGATTCACGTGGGGGCCGATGACTATCTGCGCAAAAGCGAATTGAGTCTGGAGGTTCTCCACCGGACCATTCACCATGTGCTGGAAAAAAGCCGCGCCGCATTGCATCTGGAAGCCACCCTGGCGGAGTTGCAAAAGGCCAAGGCGGCGCTGGAAAGACGGGTCGAAACCGATGCCGAGGTCTTGAGCGAGGCCCGGGAAAAACTGGACGCCCTCGCCTCCGCGGCCCTGGATCCCATTCTGATCCTGGACGCCCAGATGCGGGTCATCTTCTGGAATCCGGCGGGAACCCGGGTATTCGGACACCTCCCTGAAGAGATTCTGGGCCGACCGGTATTCGATCTGCTGCCCCCATCCGAGTTTGCCACCCGTCTGAAAAACAGCTTCAAAACCTTTGGCCGGACCGGCAAGGGAACCATGATCGGTCGGACCACGGAGTTCATGGCCCGAAAGAAAAACGGCAAGACCTTTCCGGTGGAGGCCGCCGCCTCCGCGGTCCTGATCAAGAGCAACTGGCATGTGGTGGTGATCCTGCGGGATGTCACCCGGCACCGCAAGGCCGAGGCGGCCCTGTTGCGGGCCCGGGACGCGGCCCAGCGGGCCACCCGCCTGAAAGATCAGTTTGTCTCTTTGGTGGCCCACGACCTGCGGGGACCGTTCACCTCGATTCTGGGTTTTCTGGAACTCCTTGACAATGACCCAAAAAACCCTTTGAGCAAAAAACAGAAAGGGTATCTGACCTGGATCACCGAGAGCAGCGCCAAGATGCTGGCCCTGATCGATGAAATCCTCGACATCAGCCGTCTGAAAACCGGCAAGATCGTGCCCGAACCCCGTTTCTTCAACGCCTGTTTCGCCGGGGAAAAGGCCTTGGATTCGATCCGTCCCCTGGCGGAACAGAAAGGGATCGAACTGGTCAACACCCTGCCGGAATCGTTCCGGCTGCATGCGGATCCGGGATTGTTCGGCGAGGTGTTGCACAATCTGCTCACCAATGCGGTGAAGTTCTGTCGGCAGGGGGATCGGATCACCCTGCTCAAGCCCCCTGCCAAACCCTCCACGCTGGCGGTGCTGGATACGGGCGTCGGCATCCGGCAGAAGCGCATTCCCAGGCTGTTCAAACTGGAGGAGAAAACCTCCACCGTGGGCACAGCCGGCGAGCACGGCACCGGCTACGGATTGCCCTTCAGCCGGGATCTGCTGCGCGCCCATCATGGGGATCTGACCGTGGAATCCAAGGAGGGAATCGGCAGCATCTTCTACGCCCAACTGCCGGAAGTGGTGCCCCAGACCATGATCGTGGACGATGACCAGGAGTTCCGGCAGATGCTGCTATCGTTCATGCATCAAGACGGAGTGCGCACCCTGGAGTCTTCGAACGGATTGCAGGCGTTGGAAACCCTGAAGCATCACGACTGTCATTTGATCATCTGCGATGTCCAGATGCCGGACATGGATGGTTTCGCGTTTCTCTCCGCGGTGCGCAAGGAGCCGAAAACCCGTCTGATTCCCGTGATTCTGGTCACCGGAGACGAATCCATCGAAACCCGGGAGACCGCCTTTCGTCTGGGAGCCAACGATTTCATCACCAAACCGTTCG